>NZ_JAWJTF010000055.1:61574-63232 GCF_048836525.1 Nostoc sp. CALU 546 | reverse complement strand
GGCAATAGGCAATAGGCAACAGTCAAGAGGGCTTCTCAATACTTGTCGGTTAAGGGGAAAAGGGGAAGGTGGGGCCCCCTCCTTTCAAGGGTAGGTATTTAAAAATCAGGCAGTAGAGAGGGTGATTTGAGAGACATGGAGTTGTGGAGTCAAGGAAGGCCAAGGTTCAGGGAAAAAGCTACCTTGAGGTAGGGGAAGACGATTAAGAACGGCAGCCTTAATCACTAAAAATCCACGACGGAAACATGAGAGACAACGATGGAAGACACTATTTTTCAAATTGCGTCGTGCAACGTGGGTTTGTGGTAATTCGTCTAAACTACTAATAGGCAAATTGGCATCAATAGCACCTCCAACACTAACCTGCCATAAAGTAGCGATTGCGATCGCTAACCAATGTCTCTCGGCTCGTTTGGTATCTGTCATTTTAGTTTGATGCCAAGCAAAACCACCTCTTTTACCGTCTTTAAATAGACATTCAATCCAAGAGCGCATCGAATACCAACAAGCATCCGCAACTTCGGGTTGTAAATCGGTGAGAATTAACCAAGGTTCGGCATAGCCCTCGTCATGACGGGCTAACAATGTACATTCAATCGGGTTACTTTTGAAACAAGTTACCAATGACTCAAATGACTGACCAACTTCTCGAACAAGAGTATTTAGAGGTAGCCAAGAAACAGTACCTTTAATTTGAAACTGCCCCTGAAGGTTAATCCGCATAAAAGGATGCCAACCACAGTTCAAGATTTGTTGATACAACCACTCAGCATAAAGCCCTCTATCTGTGGTGACAATTACAAACCAATCTGGTGGTACAGTTTTGTCTATATGGCGAAATAATTCTTCCCAGTGAGGTTTCCAACTTCCAGGAATGGTAGCTTCAACTATTTTCCAGGCAATTGGAATTCCACAGCCACGGTAAACAATGCTAATTGCTAATACAGTAAAGCGATCGCTTAAAGTTGAAGCATCTGCTGCCAATGCTAGACGTTTTTCACCTTTAGGCCAAAGACTTAGAATCCAAGATAGTAGTGGACTAAAACAAGATGTCACATCCAATGAAGTTCGACCAGTTTTTGTTTTATCTTCTGCGTCTCGATACCATTCCCGCAGTTGCTGACGTATAGTATTCTCCTTTTTACCCAGTAGTTCTGCTAAAAATACTGAAACCGTTGTCAGTCCACTTGATTGGGTCATTACTATCCCAAAAGTCCACATTGCCAGTACAACAGCTTGAGGTTTTGTGAGATTTGGCATTTTTTCAATTACTTTTCTAGTCCATTCTCTTAATTCCTCGCTTTTTCCTACTTGCATTCACCCTCCTGCACCCGTAGTAATTCTGCTGATAAAAGCTAGATAGTATTTTACCTGCAAAAATACGCCTTTATTAAATACCTACCCTTGAAAGGGGGCCCCCTCTGGGGATAAGGGGAAGGGGAAAGAAAAAACCTTTAACCTTTACCCTTTAACCTTTTCCCAAAACGCAATTCCGAGTTAAAAATCCAAAACCTGAGCAGTATTGGAGGGCTTCTTAGTTGTACTGAGTTTTTTCAGAAATCAAATATGAGTCCTATAGTACTTACACTTATTAGGACTGATACCAATTTAATGTGAAGTTGCACATATCTTGATCCCCCTAAATCCCCCTTAAAAAG
>NZ_JAWJTF010000055.1:0-61543 GCF_048836525.1 Nostoc sp. CALU 546 | reverse complement strand
TTTTTAAGGGGGGCTAGGGGGGATCGAATTCTATCCAGCTTCATAAAGAATTGGTATTAATCTCAATAATTCAGTGACGAACTCATAAGAATTTTCCATGAAATTGACTCAATTGTGGTCATAAAGACCAATATAAAAACTACTATGTCGTCGAACAATTCGCTTAGATTTTTTAATTCGGCCGACATATTTTTGAACACCCATACGTTTAATTTTTTGACCAGATATAGTTGCAGCGGTATAGGCAAGCGAGATTAATAATATTAGTTAAATTAGCCGTTGACCTGATACATTAGTATCTTCCAAGTTATAACCAACGCTCTTAAAATCTCTAAACATCTCTTCAACATCAAAACTTTGTTTATAAGCTTTAATAGCTGAATCCAAATTATCTAAGTTAGTCAGGATAAACCAGCCCTTCTCCGAGGCATCGCTGTTGTTAATCTTTGCTAATTTCAGATTAAGGTCAGAACACTTCTCCAACCGGCGGAAAAACTCTGGATGATTTGTATCCAAAACCTGGGAAAATGCTCGTGCGGCTGTGTTATTCGTCTCTTCAATGATCTTTGGTATTAAAGAATGCGATCGTTTCAGCAGAGTTAAAATGCCTATTGCAAAATCAGTTTTGTTACTACAGGACTCATATTTGATTTCTGAAAAAACTCAGTACAACTAAGAAGCCTTATTGCCTATTGCCTGTCTACGCAAATTCGTTCAGAAATCAAAGCGGATTCCTATACTCAACTGAAATGTGCCTGAACATGAGTATCAGAAAAACATAAATAAATACTAATATCTTTCATAGTTATATATGAATGAATAGTTAAATAATCTTAGGAGAAATAAAAATACCTGGATTTACATCGGCAGTGGTACTTGCTGGATGGACTGATGCAAATCCTCTCTAAACCTAGAATAACAATCTTTTAGCTGGAATTGGCAGGCATCCTAAGTCGGTGGCTGTCCAGAAACCTTGCGCTTGAAAATGAAGGAAGCAACAATGAGTAGCAATCTCGCCATCAAACTGCGTTCTGGAACTCAACAAGCCCACACATCAGCAGAAAATGTGGGATTCATGAAATGTTTTTTGCAAGGAGTTGTGGATAGAGACTGCTTCGCCAAGTTCTTAAGCAACTTGTATTACATCTACAGTGAACTAGAAGCAGCATTAGAGAGCCATGTAAACCATCCTGTAATTAGTGCGGTTTACTTTCCTGAACTTAATCGCCAATCCTCGCTCGAAAAAGACATGGTGTTCTATTATGGGGATAAATGGAGAGAGCAGGTTATACCCTCATCCGCTGCCCAAAAGTACATTGATCGCATTCGGGAAATTTCTGCTAGTGAACCAGCCTTATTGCTAGGTCATGCCTACACTCGCTACATGGGCGATCTTTCAGGGGGTCAAATGCTGCAAAAAGTTGCTCAGTCAGCTTTGAAGCTTTCTGGTTATGAAGGCACATCCTTCTACAACTTTGAGCAAATTCCTGACAAAAAAGCATTTAAGGATAAGTATCGTCAGGCATTAAATGCATTACCTGTTGATGATATAACAGCAGAACGGATTGTTACAGAAGCGAATCATGCCTTTGCGTTGAACTTACAGATGGCTCAGGAGTTAGAAGGAAGTTTAATCAAAGCACTCGGTCAAGTCCTGTTTAATAGCCTAACTCGTTCTCAGAATTCAGGTAGTACTGAAATCGCTGCGGCTAATTAAGTTTGTCATTCGTCATTTGTCATTTGTCATTAGTTATTTTTTCCCTGCTCCTCATCTCCATTATCTCCCTCCACTCCCTTCATTCATTGGAAAGAAACTCAATGGTTTTTCTACTACCTGGTGTCAAGTTTGATCTGGATCTGATTCAAAAGTACGACACTCGCGCACCTAGATACACCAGTTACCCACCGGCTACAGAGTTAAGCGAAACATTCACCGAAACTGATTTTAAGGCCGCGATCGCAGCATCGAACCAACGCAAAACCCCTCTTTCTTTATATTTCCACATCCCTTTTTGCCAAAGTGCTTGCTACTTCTGCGGCTGTAATACGGTAATTTCCAACAACAAGAATATTGCTAAACCTTATGTGGAGTCTTTGATTCAAGACATCAAAAACACCGCAGCTTTAATCGATCCAGACAGAAAAGTACTGCAAATCCACTGGGGAGGTGGTACTCCTAATTACTTAGAGCGTCACCAGGTAGAAGTTTTATGGAAAAATATAAATCGCTATTTCAACATCGATTCAAAAGCAGAAATCTCAATTGAGATTAATCCCCGCTATATCGATAAAAACTACATTTTCTTTCTGAGAGAGATTGGGTTTAACCGTATTAGTTTTGGCATTCAGGATTTTAACAGCCAAGTTCAAGTAGCTGTTAATCGTGTCCAGCCAGAAGAAATGCTCTTTGATGTTATGAGTTGGGTCAAAGAAGCTAAGTTTGAAAGTGTGAATGTAGACCTAATTTATGGTTTACCCTATCAAAACCGCGAGACGTTTCGGGAGACGCTGAAAAAGACTATTGAATTAGATCCTGACCGAATTGTGGTTTTTAACTTTGCTTATGTACCGTGGCTCAAACCGACGCAAAAAAATATTCCTCAAGAGGCGCTACCCCCAGCAGAGGAAAAGTTAGAGATTCTGAAAATGACCATTGAAGAATTGACGAATAACCAATATCTATTTATTGGGATGGATCATTTTGCTAAAACTGATGACGAACTAGCGATCGCTCAACGCAATGGCACTCTCAAACGCAATTTCCAAGGCTACACTACCCACGCTGAAACAGAACTCTTTGGTTTTGGTTCTACATCCATCAGTATGCTAGAAGATGCTTATGCCCAAAACCACAAGGAATTAAAGGATTATTATCAGACAATTGCAGCAGGTAGTTTACCTGTTAGTAAAGGCATCAAACTTACTCAAAATGACATCATCAGACGGGATGTAATCATGGGTATTATGTCTCACTTCCAGTTGCATAAGCAAGATGTTGAAAATAAATATCATATCAATTTTGATGAATATTTCTCCGAGGAAATAGAGGCATTAAAACCACTAGAAGCCGATGGTCTAGTTAGTTTATCAAAAAATCAGATCCAGATTACAGACATCGGTAGATTATTAGTCAGAAATATAGCCGTGATATTTGATACTCACACCAGAACGCGAGAGACAAAATTCTCCCGCGCCATTTGATATTCATTTTGCAAATATTGACTACATATTATCCCCTCAATCCAATACTGCTCGGATAAGCATTTTGAACTCGGAATTGGGTGTCGGGAAAAGGTTAAAGGGTAAAGGTTAAATGTTTTTTCTTACCCCTTACCCTTTTCCCCAAAACCCGAAAAGTATTGCCCCTCAATCTACCTTGAAAATAGCGGTTGAGGGGATTTCAGTAATGAGAAATTACGAATTAAAAATTATTTCAATGCATCTCCAAAAAGTTAGATAACTTTTTTCCATCTTCAGATAGATATAAAAAGCATAAAAAATATAATTTATTCATGTATTCATGTCTAGTTATAGGGCGAATAACTTCTAAACTAGTCTATTCAATAATTCCTGATTTATCTGAGAAAACTTTTGCATAACATTTTTATACTATAAATGCTAATTATTATCCAAATAATCTTGATATAAACATTTTTGTCTAACTTTTGGATTTAGTATTTATCCCATCTGGTAGAAAGAATTTTAGTTCAGAGTTGATAACTTAGATACAAGTGAGATTGTTGAGGAAGCTTATAAGTATTATTGCTTGAGTAGTTTTAGTAATTTTGGCAGGTGCAACTGCTAAAGTTTCGCTCCCTTCTCTAACATCATAATTTTTGGAAGTATCAATCTATGTTTTTTCACAAAAAAGAGACTATTCGTGCAGTTAACGTTAGTGAGCCAAATCCTCGTTTTGCTCAGTTACTTTTAGAGCAGTTTGGCGGCGCTACTGGAGAATTGAGTGCAGCACTTCAATATTGGGTTCAATCATTCCACGTTGAAAATGCTGGCATTAAAGATATGCTCCAAGACATTGCAATCGAGGAATTCAGCCATTTAGAAATGGTTGGTAAACTCATTGAAGCTCATACTAAAAATGTAGATCAAACTGAGGCTTATAAGAGTACTCTCTTTGCAGTCCGAGGAATTGGGCCTCATTTTCTAGATAGCCAAGGTACTGCTTGGACTGCAAGCTACTTGAATGAGGGTGGAGATGTAGTGCGTGATTTAAGAGCCAATGTTGCAGCAGAAGCAGGCGCTCGTCAGACTTACGAATCATTGATCAAGTTGGCAACCGACAAAGGAACTCAAGAGACTTTAGTGCATCTGTTAACACGAGAAATTTCTCATACTCAGATGTTTATGAAAGCTCTAGATTCACTAGGTAAGTTGACAGATCCATTCTTTGGTAATGTTAAGCCAGATGATACTGTTGCTCTCTACTACAACCTATCTACAAACGGAAATGGTAAAGATGAACGTGGCCCTTGGAATTCGGAGCCAACATTCAAATATATTGCTGATCCGCTAGAAAGTCACTCTTAATTGCATAGGTTGCAGTTAGAGTATAGGTTGATTTGATGTAAAGAGATTTTTAACAGATTCTTGAAAAGTTCAATCATCCGGTAGACAGCCACTCTCTTTAGTAATTGTTGGGCTGTTGAGCTATCTCTCATAAACAAAAAGATTCCTGACTTTTTAGAAAAGTCGGGAATTTCAACTGAGTATTTGGTTATTACACTCAAGTGAAAATACCTATAGTTATTATTCAGTCACACTAAAAAAGTTAGAGCGATCGCTCATCAATATCTACATCAACATTTCTGATTTCAGAAATTAATTCAACTCAAATTCAAAACTCAGAATTAGGAGATTAACTTGTGATTGTCAACGCTATGCCAAATGGTTGGGAAGTCATTTATCATCGTGCCCATGCTCTATTAGCAGCTCAACTGGCGGGACAATGGCGACGTAAAGATGCTCCAGCAAGGTTATATGAAACGATGACTGCAATTTCCCATCACGATGACCTAGAAAAAGAGTGGGAAGAAGATATTTTGACTGAAGCGGGTGTGCCAAAGGACTTCACCCTCAACTCAAATGCCGATGCAGATGCCGGTGTCGAGAATTTGGCTGATCTGGCAAAGAATGCCCTTTACCGTGGACGATGGGTGGCTCTATTAATCTCCATGCACATCAGCCGTTTAAATGAGCCAAGGCGGGGAAAGTCTTCAAAACTAGACAAAGTTTTGGATGAACAACTTCAAAATCAGCAACGTTGGCGCAAAGAACTGGGGATAAAAAAGGAGGAAGTTGATGCAGCCTATGCATTTATGCAATGGTGCGATCGCCTTTCTCTTATCTTATGTCAGCAACAACTACCTGAAGATGAGCGGTGTTTAGAGATTAGCAAGGGCCCTGAAGGTCAGCGCTATGACATCATGCAGCGCAGTGATAACTTGGTTGTTGTGAAACCGTGGCCGTTCCAGGACAATGAATTTACAGTCAACGTCGAAGCTTGCGAACTCTCCCAGGTAAAATTTGAAAGTAGTAACGAACTAACTAAAGCACTACAAGAAGCTCCCATTAAGGTACTAGAGTGGACATTTGTTAAGAGTTAGATAGTTGTCGCCACCACAATAAAAAAGAGCCAGAGAACTAACTCTCTGGCTCAAAGCTGGAGACAAAAGAATCTTCAAATAAAAGCTAACTTGGGTAAGAATCTAAATTCTTCCCAGGTTATGCAGCCCTAAGACAACGCCCACTCCTAAGATGTGACCAAAGGCGGTAGTTGCTAAAAGCGCTGGTAAACCAAAACCACCAAATAAATTAGATGAGGGTAGTTTTGGCTCTGCGTTGGGATACTTGATACTAGATTTGCCAAAGGCAATGGCAACAATATTAGCGAGAATGATAATCAGCCCAACTGTAGGACTCCATTGTAGGGGTGTAGTTGCAGCAGCGAGTAAGGTTGAAGTAAACACCTGATTTGCTCCTGAAATTTATTAATGATTGAAAATATAATCTGAAACTTTCTGAAGTAAATTCAATAGATTACTCAATTTTGCATCAATATTTAACAGTTATTCTCATTACTTAATACAATGTGAGTTGATCGTGACGCAAAAATCGCCAAAAAGCTTGATGGTTTCTCTACAAGATACTTGCGATCGCACATTATCTTCTAAAACAGAGTTCGTAGAATATGCTTAAATCCTGGAATTGACTGTGATAGATGGTTAGAATTTCAACAGCACGTAGAGCGGCTGCTTTTTCGCTTCGTCGAACTCACGTTAATGTATCTATCTATGGGACTATATCTGCACAAACAAGACGAAAGATATAATTTTTATCTATCAAAAGTATTAGATATTCTGAATTAATACAGCAATCCGAATTGAAATAAGAGAAAGCACGGAAGCTTAAAGTAAGTATCTGTATGCTTTTTAGCCATTTTGCCTTTCAAAGAAGATATACAAAAAAATATAATTTGAATCTATCAAAAGTGTGAGATACAAGTATAGAAATACTCCTATATCTAAAGAAATTAAATATTTGTACGCAACCTACATAGTATACTTCTGCTAGGAAGATGTAAATAAATATTAGACATAGTAAATTAAGATAAATATTAATCAAAGTTCCTAAACAATTCAAGGAAGCGTGCTATACACGAACTTGAAACAGCCTAAAACTTTGTGAAAATCAGCAACACACAAACTATGAACTCTACCACCGAAAAACGTATCGCCTTAATTTCCGTCCACGGAGATCCGGCGATTGAAATAGGGAAAGAAGAAGCTGGGGGACAAAATGTTTATGTGCGCCAGGTGGGTAAAGCACTAGCGCAGCTAGGATGGCAAGTTGATATGTTTACCCGCAAAGTGAGTCTGGAACAAGACTCGATTGTTCAACACAGCAAAAATTGTCGAACTATTCGTTTAAAAGCTGGCCCCCTTGAGTTTGTGCCGCGAGATGATATTTTTGAATATCTGCCAGAATTTCGGGATAATTTCCTCAAATTTCAAGTAGAAAATGACATTACATACCAGTTAGTTCACACTAACTACTGGCTCTCTAGTTGGGTGGGGATGGAGTTAAAGAAAATCCAACAGAGTAAACAGGTTCACACCTATCACTCCTTGGGAGCAGTCAAGTACAACACTATAGAAGATATCCCTCTGATTGCCAGTCAGCGATTAGCAGTAGAAAAAGAGGTGTTGGAAATAGCAGAGCGAATTGTGGCGACAAGTCCGCAAGAACAGCAACATATGCGATCGCTAGTTTCCACTGAAGGTAATATCGATATCATTCCCTGTGGTACAGATATTCAGCGGTTTGGTTCGATTGCACGAGAAGCAGCCAGGGCTGAATTGGGAATTGATAAAGAAACCAAAGTTGTATTATATGTAGGTCGTTTTGACCCACGCAAAGGGATAGAAACCTTGGTGCGGGCAGTAAATGAGTCTGGGCTACGCGATTCCAAGAATCTCCAGCTAATTATTGGTGGTGGTAGTACTCCTGGTAACAGCGACGGAATTGAACGCGATCGCATTGAGCAAATTGTCAACGAATTAGGCATAAGCGACTTTACTACTTTTGCCGGTCGTTTGAGTCAAGATATTTTGCCAACTTATTACGCAGCTGCCGATGTTTGCGTTGTTCCCAGTCACTACGAACCCTTTGGACTCGTAGCGATCGAGGCGATGGCAAGCGGTACACCAGTTGTAGCTAGCGATGTCGGTGGACTTCAGTTTACGGTGGTTAATGAAGAAACTGGTTTATTGGCTCCACCGCAAGATGTAGATGCCTTTGCTTCTGCCATCGACAGAATTCTCTTAAATCCAGAATGGCGAGATGAATTGGGTAAAGCTGGCAGAAAGCGCGTCGAAAACAAGTTTAGTTGGCATGGTGTTGCAACTCAGTTGAGTGAACTTTATACCGAACTGCTACAACCAGTTAAAGAAACTTTGTTGCTCACTAAATAACCTTCCAACCAATCCAATAGGATTTGGATCAGATCATCTACATACCGATAACTTTTGTAGAGACGCAAATTTTGCGTCTTTTTACGTCTGAAGTTCCCATGAACAACCTTAAAACAAATGGTATTGCCAACTAAACTTGTACGGAATTTGGCAATACAATTTGCTTATTTGAGTAATTGCTAATATCAATATAGGACTCATATTTGATTTGGTGAAAAAACTCAGTACAACTAAGAAGCCCTCCAATACTGCTCAGGTTTTGGATTTTTAACTCGGAATTGGGTTTTGGGAAAAGGTTAAAGGGTAAAGGTTAAAGGTTTTTTCTTTCCCTTTTCCCCAAAACCCGACAAGTATTGAAAAGCCCTATTGCCTAACTATTGCCTATTACCTATTGCCTATTGCCTGTTGCCTATTGCCTGTTGCCTGTTGCCTATTGCCTGTCTCCGCAAATTCGTTCATAAATCAAAGCGGATTCCTATATTAGAGACGATAGAAGTATACTGAGCATCGACCTTTGAACGCGAATAGCTATGCAACCAGTTGACTTCACGACCCTTACAGCTACTTGTAGCGAAATACGCGCTAACTGGCTGCCCTCGCGGACAGAGCAGGTTTATCAGCGCGATCGCTACACTATTGCCATCGCATTACGCACCCTGAAACAGCGGGATTGGCTACAGATTTCTTGGCATCCGCAAGCTGCACATATTTGTATTGGTGATCCACCGCCGCGATCGCCAGACACTTTTACCTTTAGCCAACAACTGATACACCAATTGGGTGGTTTGGCGCTGGTAGCTATTGAAGCGATCGCTCCTTGGGAGCGGGTTATTGATTTGCAATTTGCTCGTCGTCCCGGAGAAAGTGCCCTGTATCATGTCTATGCAGAAATTATGGGCAAGTATAGCAACGTCATTCTCACCGACGCTAACAATATAATTATCACCGCCGCTCATCAAGTCAGTCAGCAACAATCTAGTGTCCGTCCCATCCAAACCGGACAACCTTATGAAACCCCACCGAAACTGACTGGCACTGTCCCTAGTTTGAACGAATCCCAAGAACGTTGGCAAGAACGGGTAAGTTTAGTCCCAGGGGCAATCAAGCGGCAATTGCTCAAGAGTTATAGTGGCTTGAGTGCAGCACTGCTGGAGTTAATGCTGCTAGAAGCAAATATTGCACCAGAAACATCCACCGATACTCTCAACCCCGACGACTGGCGACGGTTGTTTGAGCGTTGGCAAGAATGGCTGCAAGCCTTGGATTCCAAAAAATTTCAACCCGCTTGGACAAAAGATGGCTACACCGTCATGGGTTGGGGTGCAGTTGAAAAGGTCAAAAATATCCAAGAGTTGCTTAACTGTTATTACAGTAACCAGATAGACCAACAGTTATTTTCCCAATTGCGCCATCAGTTGAGTCAGAAATTGAATAATATTCTGGCGAAATTACGGAATAAAGCTCAAACCTTTAAGACGCGTTTGCAGCAATCAGATCAAGCCGATGATTATCGGCAAAAAGCTGATTTATTGATGGCTCACCTGCAAAACTGGGAACCGGGGATGAAAGAAATTATCCTGGCTGATTTTGAGACAAATTTGCCAATTGCGATCGCACTTCAGCCAGATAAAAATGCCGTCCAAAATGCCCAAAGTCTTTACAAACAGCACCAAAAGCTGAAACGCGCTCGTGCTGCTGTAGAACCGCTACTATTGGAAGTGCAGACAGAAATTGATTATTTAGAGCAAGTAGAAGCTGCGATAAGCCAAATAGATAATTACCAAACAGCAGAAGATTTGCGAGCTTTAGAAGAAATCCGCGAAGAGTTGATTGGGCAAAAGTATCTGGAAGATCCAGAATATCGCAGTCGGAGTGCAAATGAACCCCTCAGCACCAATTTTCATCGTTACCTTACCCCCAGTGGCTTTGAAGTATTAATTGGTCGTAACAATCGCCAAAATGACCAATTGACCTTTCGTGTAGCAGGGGATTATGACATCTGGTTCCACGCTCAAGAAATTCCAGGGAGCCATGTATTACTACGCTTAGAACCGGGTGCTGTTGCAGAAGAAGCTGATTTGCAATTTGTAGCTAATCTCGCTGCATATTACAGTCGCGCCCGTCAGAGTGAGCAAGTGGCAGTAGTTTACACTCAGCCAAAACACGTCTACAAACCCAAAGGCGCAAAACCGGGAATTGCCATTTACAAGCAAGAAACCATCCTTTGGGGAAAACCGCAATTAACAATTCAAAATTCAAAATGACGTTCTTTACTTCACCAAAACCTAAATCAGTTATTTTAGTTGTTCTCCGCTTGCTTTTTTCTCTGGGTGCAAATTGATTAAATTAATCAGCTTTGAGTTGCCTGTAGATATTAGCAGTTTCTTTTTCTTGGTTATGCGCCTGCTTTTTCTAAATGGGAATTTACTGTGCCTTCAAGATGATGTATTTTTTGATTTTGAACATATATAACAGCTTGCTCAAGTTGCTTACTGCCCAAAGAAAATATACCATATCCTTCTTGCCAAGCAAATTTTTCTGATGTAGGGTAAAGATTCTGGTTGAAATGGTGAGAACTACTTCCTTTAATTTTTTTCACAAACTCTGCGATCGCGATTGTTGGCGGGATAGATACTACTAAATGTATGTGATCTTCAATACTTCCAATGGCATGGAGTCTACAATTTAAACTATTGGATTTATTAATGATGTAATTATAAAGCTCAGTTTCTTTATCGGAGGTAATTAGAGGTTGGCGTTCTTTTGTTGCCCAAACAATATGATAATAAAGTCGCCACAGAGACATAATATTTTTTAAATTTTGTATTTATTTACATATATTTATGTTTCCCATATTGCTGGAAAAAATTATCATATTAGCAGTGTCCGTCAGCCAGCCAGAAGGCAGCAGCCAGCCGCCAGCCAGCAGCCAGCCAGGGAATGAAATTCCCTGTCTGAAAGCTAAAGTCGTCTGAAGACGACTATGTGAAACTAGTCAACAATTAAACCAAGTTTTTTCTAGTCCTCTTCTAGAGGACTTGCACCATTAGACAGGGAATTCTATTCCCTGGCTGGCTGGCGGTTTGGTTGCTAAACCAATGAATTTGGTTAGCGGGATGCCCCCAACTAAAACCCATCAAACCCTGGTATTATTGGCGCATCTTCTTTAGTTTTACGCGGTTTCCACCCCACAATAGTTAAAACTAATACCCCTCATCTCAATTCGGTAAACCCTCTACCCGCATTAAATCCAATTCCCGTTCAAATATTTCATCAATTGGCAACATTTGACCATCAACAGTCATAAACTTATGGTCTTTTGTCGCCCGAATAATTGAACCATCTTCCAAACAATACTCAAATACTTCTTGTTGTCCGCGATCGTGCCACTGTGCTACAGGTTGCGTGTAAATATTTCCATTACTATCAACACTGTACACAGTACATTCAATGCCTTTTTCGACAATTTCTCCAATCGGCATTAATCCATATTCTACTGTCAATATTTCTGTGTCATAGCTTAAACAATATTCAGCAAACTTCAACATTTGCTCAAATAATTCATCCGCGACTTTTTTCTGAACGCCATTTTTCGCTGCGCCATCCACGAATTTTTCTCGCTGCTTTTGCATCTCAGAAACTTTCTTTTTACCCATCGCCCGACGCAGCAAGTCAGCTTGTCCTAAAGAATATCCCGCCATATCTTGAGCAATTTTCATGATTTGCTCTTGATAGACCATAATTCCATAGGTTTCGTCTAATATTGGTTCCAGAATGGTATGTTGATAATCAATTTTTTCTCGACCATGTTTGCGGTTGATAAATTTAGGTATCAGTCCCGCATCTAATGGGCCCGGTCGATAAAGTGCCAAAATTGAAGAAATATCTTCTATATTAGAAGGTTTCAAATCTCGCACGATCTGACGCATCCCGGAAGATTCTAATTGAAATATTCCTTCTAACTCACCTGCTTCTAATAATTCATAAGTTTTTTGGACATCTTTTGGCAAAGCACTATGTTCACCTTTAGCTAATATCCTCTGGGCTTTTCTTTCCTGGCGGGGAATTTCATCAGGATCGACCCGATATCCTCTCGTTTCTTGAATCAAATCCACAGTTTTTTGAATTAGCGTCAGGTTCCGCAAACCCAGAAAATCCATTTTCAACAAACCCATTGATTCCAAGTCTTCCATGAAATATTGGGTAATTACAGAACCGTCATTATTCTTTTGTAACGGCACAATTTCATCAAGTGGGTCGGCAGAAATTACCACACCTGCTGCATGAACACCAAAAGTTTTGTTAGTTCCTTCAATTCGCATTGCCATATCAAGCCAATGGCGAACATGGGGTTCTTTATCATATTTCTCTTTAAACTCTGGTTCTGGAGTTTTATCAGAAACCATAACCTTGAGTTTCGTTGGTTTACCCCGCACCACAGGAATCATTTTCGCCATTTTGTCAGCTTCCCCGTATGGAATATTCAACACTCTGGCGACATCTTTCAAAACCGCTTTAGAAGTTAGACGGTTAAAAGTAATAATTTGAGCAACTCTATCTGCACCATATTTTTCAGTTACATATTCAATAACTTTATCCCGTTGTTCAATACAGAAATCCGTATCAATATCAGGCATGGATTTCCGTTCTGGGTTCAAAAAACGCTCGAATAGTAACCCATGATGTACAGGATCAATATTAGTGATTCGCATTGCATAAGCAACTAATGAACCAGCCGCCGAACCCCGACCTGGCCCCACAGGAATATTATTATCTCTAGCAAATTTGATGTAGTCCCATACAACTAAAAAGTATTTGGAAAAACCCATCTGCTGAATCATTTTCAGTTCGTATTCCAATCTTTCTTTATAGACGGAATCGACTTCCTGGCGAGATTTGCGATTTAAGCGTTCTAAAAGTCCGCTCCATGCAACATCTTCGGCGTAAGTGTCAGCAGTATGACCAGAAGGAATGGGGGGTGTAGGAATCTGAGGCTCACCCATGATATGGTAAGGCTCGACTTTATCGGCGACTTCTTCGGTAGTTGCGATCGCTTCGGCAATTACATCATCCGGTAAATGGTCACGAAATAGCTGCCGCATCTCCTCACCAGATTTGAGATACTCCGTACCGCTGTAACGCATCCGCTTATCTTCAACAATTAATTTGCCAGTTTGAATACATAGCAAAGCGTCGTGGGCTTCAACGTCAAAACAAGATATAAAATGTGAATCATTAGTGGCAATGATTTTAATGCCTAGTTCCCGCGCAATTTTGACTATTTCAACATTCACAATCCGGTCTTCTTGGGAACCGTGGTCTTGAATTTCTAGATAATAATCATCACCAAATACATCTTTATACCACTGAGCAACTTTCCGCGCGGCATCTGGTCTATTACTGAGAATCGCTTGGGGGACTTCTCCACCCAAACAAGCGCTGGTGACGATCAAGCCTTCATGATATTCTTTTAATAAATCTTTATTAATACAAGGACGAGAAAAAATTCCTTTACCTTGAACACCTTTGAGGTGAGAAATTGTGGTTAATTTGACTAAATTTTTGTAACCTTTGGTATTTTTAGCTAAAACTACTTGATGATATTTGGGGCGGCGTTCTTGTTTCTCGATATCGCCGTTAATTACATACATTTCATTGCCGATAATCGGCTTAATATTTTGACTCCGGCAAATTTTGATCAGTTCAACGGCTCCATACATGACACCATGATCGGTAAGAGCGATCGCTTTCATTCCCAGTGCGATCGCTTGATTCACTAACTCTGGTAGCTGACTTGCCCCATCGAGCAAACTGTAGTCACTGTGAATATGTAACGGGACAAAGGACATAAGCATCTCCAACCACAAGCCAAGATACCTCTAGGGGCCTACCTTGTGGTATACCCTTTCGAGCTAGATTTTGCAAACCAACGGAATCTTAGATTAACAGTTTTTACCCAAAATTAAAGCTGTTCTTTTTCCGAAATTGTCACTATCATTAGTGTTGTTTTAACAGTTACAGCAGTTAACCAGTATTTAACTAATGAGTCAAACAGAGAGTACTACTTCGCCTGCAACCAAAACTCGCCCTTGGTGGCAGCGTATCCCTCTCACGTTGCAAATTCTCATCGCCTTAGTAGTGGCAGTCAGTGTCGGAATTGCCCTTGGTGCAGGGAATCCCAATCCCAGCAATGCTTCCTTAATCAATAATTTAGCAATTCCGGCGGAATTGGTGCTAAAGGCTCTCCGCGCCTTGGCTACACCCCTAATTCTGGTAGCAGTGCTGCATACTTTGATGACTACCAACATCCCTGGGACAGCCGGACGGCGGCTGGCAGTGCTACTTTTAACCAACACTACCGTAGCTATTTTAGTGGGGCTTTTCGTCGCGAATGTACTACGTCCGGGGACTTGGGGAAATGTAACGACCTCAACAAGTACAGAAATAGCTCCTCAGAGTCTTGACCCTTGGGGAATACTCAAAGATGCTGTCCCGGAGGCTATTCTCAAGCCATTGGTTGATAATAATGTCATCCAACTAATTGTGATTGCTCTAAGTTTTGGCATCGTTCTGCGGGCATTAAAATCTGAACAAATCGCTCAAGGCAAGAATGGATTCCAGCCGATAGAGGATGTCATCGGAATTTTATTTGAAGCGGTAGTCCGCGTCCTCAACTGGGTAATTGCCTTAGTGCCGTTCGCAGTCTTTGGAATTGTTGCTAAAACCGTGGCGATGCAGGGCTTTGCACCATTTAAATCTTTGGCTGCATTTATCGTCGCGGTGTTGTTAGCGCTGGTATTGCAAGCGTGTTACTACCTCACCAGAGTAAAATTTGGTTCTTGGGTACACCCGCTAAAATTTCTAGCTGGCGGTTCTGATGCCTTTTTGACAGCTTTCTCAACTTCTTCCTCGGCGGCAGCAATGCCCATAACCTTTGAAGTTTTGCAAACAAAAGTCGGTTTAAGGGAATCTTCTGCTGCCTTGGGGGCATTAGTCGGGGCAAATTTCAACAATGATGGCACTGCCCTCTATGAAGCAATGTCTGCGTTGTACATTTCCCAACTAATTGGGCAACATCTAAGTCTAGGACAGCAGTTAATTGTCATTCTTACCTCGATTTTTGCATCTGTAGGTGCGGCGAATATTCCCAATGCTGGACTGGTAACGATGACACTGGTCTTCACTTCTGTCGGCTTACCTACCCAGTATATTGCTTTGCTAGTTACTGTAGACTGGTTTCTAGATCGCTGCCGTACCGCGATTAATGTTATGGGAGATATGACTGTCAGTGCTTTACTTGACGGCAAAAAGCCCCATTCTGTAAACGAGGCTTAGTTTGCCGGTTTTTTAGCTCGCTAATGCTGTTGAGGCCCTTTGGCATCACATTCTTTAGTCCAGCAGCGTTCTAGAAGTTGCAGACGCCAGATCAATGCAAAGCGTTGAGGATTCAATACTAATTTAGTATCGTGACTAAATAAGGGCTGGTTCAAATACTGCCAAAGGGGAAATTGGATTTTGGTGTGTTTTGGAGTCATAAGAACAACAAATATTATAAAAGTTTAGTGGCCATAGTTGGCATTTTGTCTAAAAACTGCCTTGATACTCTTTTTCTAGTTAAAGGCTACACTGCGTTTTTACAATTGTCTTGGTGGCAATTGCGGAATTTCAGCAAATGAATTTATATTGTTTCCGCTTTAATACTGAAATTGCACTCACCCCTGACCATTGATGACATCAGCTAAGTTGTCAAAACCATTGATATTATTTTTCAGGTCATTCAGAAAGGTGACTGTGTTCTTGTTGAAGATGATGCTTTGGATGGAGTTGGCTGTAAGGATATCAAAGGCTGTCACTAATTGTAATTGGCTCATTAAATAGGATATTACCCACTGCTGAGAGATTATCTAGTTTTTCCACAGCAAAGTTTTGCAGGATAACTTATTCATCAGCCATTCCTTCAAAAGTGATTTCCAGATTGTTACTATTCATGAGTGAGTAGTAGATTTCGGGCAGTTAGAGGATATTTTAAAAGTTGCAAAATATACTAGAAATTCCGCTTCCAAACCTCTCCTCAAAAGTGCAAGAGGCTTTTAAACCCCCATTACCTTGTAGAGAATAGGACTAGGGGGGTTAAGTTTCCGAGGCTTAAATGTTAGCAATCATACTTTTCAAATAACCTCTAAGTTCGCTGGCCTTGCTTTCTAGAATCGATAATGTGGATTCCTATATCTATACCTTTAATATTGCAACTTATATACGACAAAAGCGCATAAATAAAGATAACTATGCCCAGCATCTCTAGCACTTCTTCTATAGTTGTTATGAAGACATAAAGCATGCTATTGGGGGTGTAGTAATATTCATAATATCCGCCTACCAATTCAGTAGCAATTGCACCCGCTACGTAAATTGTTCCAGAAATGAAAAATAAGCGTCGTGTCTTGCCAGGAAGAGTCGTGACAAATCGCCCAAATACTAGCAAAAAGAGGAGTACGAAGATAGCACCCGCAATCACCCAAGCATAGTAAAGAAAACCACTAGTATTAAATGTACCTCGCAGTGGTGTAGTTAGTCTTTCATGAAGACCGATCAATTCATCTAAGAATAAACCAGCAAAAACTATTGACAATCCTCTCCATGCCCAGACATCTTTATTCTTAGCTAACCTCTGAGCTTGGAAGATGATCTCCAGCAGAATAGAACAAAATAGTAAAGCTCCTCCAGAGTAAATTGTCGGAATATTATCTTCGCTGTTGAGATCGAATAGAATTCTAAAGATATCTCTCCCAGGGAAGTCAGGTAGATAGTAGACATTGTAATTAGCCAAAAGACTGATAATAGCCAAGCAAAGTACTACGCCAAGCAGTAATTTGAGGGTTTTGTTGGCAGAAAGATATACTTTCAATTTATGCGATGATTGCAATGGTGCGATCGCATCTACTGGTTTTATATAACTCTTTGACTCAATTACAGAGATGCGATCGCTGTTACCATTGTCTGAATAAGACTGGTTTTTCAAGATTTTGCGTCGCTCTGGCAATACAACATTTGACATGAAGTACTCAATGGTTTGCTGTCTAACAAAACCATGCATTGCCAGAATTTTTCCCAACTGCTCACCACTCAACTTTTGTATCTTAAGTGCTGTGTCTAATTCATCTGAAGTGATTAGTTCAGCTTCAACCAAATACATCCCAAGAGGCTTAAGCTCAAAACTTTGCGCGTCTATTTTCCTAATCAATAATATCTCCTTATTTTCACTGGCTAAATGTAATAAATTGTCTGACTTGGTCATGAAACATTACAATTACTGATTAACTCAGATTTTAAAGATTTCATAACCTTCTCTTAATCATATTTTGATGAAGCTAAATTCTTCACTATATACGTGTAAACTTATGATAAAAAAGTGTGAATTTATTATGTAGATACGTCAGTTCTACGGTTGCTGTTATTTTTAAATGCATTGATACAGGATTTGATCTCATGGTTTATAGCAGCCATCACTGACCAGCAGAACGCGCTTTTACCTGAAAACCTTTTTCCTAACAAAAAAATAAATCCACCTACACATGAAAGTGATAGATGGATTTATTTAGATGTATAAACATCTAGTGAAGTTGATTGTATTTCTAGCAGATAAAGTAAGTAACAAAAATGCTGCTAGAGTTGGATTGCAGGGTAATCTTCTAAGTTAGAGACTACCTGTAAAGATTTAGTAATGAGTGCCAGTTTTGCGATGGTTGATGGCAGTAACAGCATCAGGCTTGAGTAATTTGCCTTCGTCCACGGTTGCATACACAACCCAATGATCGCCACATTCCAAACGTTGATTGACTGAGCATTCCAAATATGCTAAAGCGTCGGTAAGGACAGTACAACCGTTATCTGCAACTGCTGTACTAAAGTTGGCAAATCGATCTTCCCCAGGCGCGAAAGATTTACGGAAATGCTTCATGTACTCTTGATGATTGCCTTCAGGTAAAATATTTAAGGCAAACTTCCCGCCTGGATACATTAAAGATTCGATCGCTCGCTCTTTAGCGATCGCAACTGTTATTCCGGGTGGATTGAAGGTGGCCTGAGAAACCCAAGCGCCTAGCATTGCGGTAGACACTTCTCCTTGTTTAGCTGTCACCACGCAAACGGAACCAACAATCCGACCAACAGCCTGTTCCACTGGGGTAGCAGCTTGTTGTGGTACACGTACCTTTTTAGCCTTTTTCAGTGTTTGGGCAAAGTCTGTACCTAGTTCTTCACAGAATTTGAGAGTGACATCATCAGGTTTAAACTTCACCTTCAGGGTGTCAAAGCCAAAGCGATATCCAGAATCTCGGAGTTTACCTTCGATTAAGTCAAATGCTTCGCCACTCCAGCCGTATGAACCAAATACCCCAGCGAGTTTACTGTTGTCACCGCTTGAGATCACAATCCCTAAAGCAGTATGAATGGGAGTTGGTGCATGACCACCGATGGTAGGAGAACCAATGATAAAACCCTCTGACTGTGCTAGGTTGATACGAATTTCATCAGGGGTAGCAAATTCGCAGTTGATTGATTTAACTGCAACTCCACCTTTAGTTAATCCCAGAGCGATCGCTTGTGCTAAAGTCGCCGTATTCCCGTAAGCTGAAGCGTAAAGTAGGGCAACGGAAATTTCGCGATCGTTATGAGAACGGCTCCATTCTCCATAAGCTTTGGTGAGTTCGATTAAGCTGCTACGTACCAAAGGCCCATGACCCACAGCATACATTCTCACCTGCAAATCTGATATTTTCTCCAAAGCTGCTTGCACATGAGGAGTTTGGGGAGCCATCAGGCAGTTAAAGTAGTAACGCTGGTCTTCTTTGAGCGCTTCCCAGTTATCATCAAACACTTCATCACCACAGAGATGAGTTGCAAATAACTTATCTGTGTAGAGAATTTGAGTTTGCTGATCGTAGGTACAAAGTCCTTCCGGCCAACGCGGACTAGGAGTGGGTAAAAATTTTAAAACATGACCCTTGCCTAAATCCAGAGTTTCTTTCCCCCGCATCACCAAGACTTTCAAATCATGATCTAGGAAAGCAGCACGCAAATTGTTCGCACCGGGAAGAGAACAGACAAAAGTTACCTGTGGTGCCAATTCTAAAATTGCTTTGAGGGTTGCAACTCGATTGGGACTAAAATGACCCAGGATTATATAATCCAAATGTTGCAAATCTAAAGTCTGCCGCAATGCCTCTAAATAAATTTCGGTAAAGCTTTCTGGCGGTGGATCAATAAGTGCGGTTTTATCAGCTTCAATTAAATAGCAATTGGAGGTAGTACCTCTTTCAAGTGCGTATTCAATTTCAAACCGCAGACGTGACCAACTACGTGCTCTGATCGCCTTAGTATTTGTAGCAATTGGTAAAACTTGTACGTCGCGTGGCTTGGAATTGGTCATAGCTGTTTTAAAGTTGGGGAATAGGGAATAGGGAATAGGGAATAGGGAATAGGGAACAGGGAACAGGGAACAGGGAACAGGGAACAGGGAATAGGTTATAGAGTATGGATCATAGGAAACAGGGGATAGTTTTCTTTTCTGTCCCCTGTCACCTGTCCCCTGTCACCTATTACCTCTTCCCTATTTCTTAGTAGTAATTACCTACTTTGCGATGGCGAACAGCTGTCAGCCCATCGTTTTTGGAAACACGACCTTCTTGGACGGTGCAGTATAAAATCCAGTGGTCGCTGCATTCCATGCTGCTCTGTATTTCACATTCCATGTATGCCAGAGCATCTGTCAGAATTGGTGAACCGTTTTTCGCGGTTTGAGTTTTTACTCCCGCGAAGCGATCAGCACCGGGATGCAAGCGCTTGAGGAAGTGTTTCTTGAGTTCTTGATAATTGCCTTCTTCCAAAACGTTGAGGACGAAGCGATCGCCTACTTGCATTAAGGAATCAATGGCGCGGTCTTTAGCAACGGCAATTGTGAATCCTAATGGTTGCAAACTCGCTTGCGTTACCCAGGATGCCAGCATTGCACTGGATACATTTTCTTTTTTAGTTGTGACTATATATAGTCCGCTGCTAATGCGACCCAGCGCCTTTTCCATGTTGACATCAAGGGACTTGATTTGCTTGATGTTGCGATCGCGCACTAGCAATTGTCCGATGTCTTTACCCGCTTCTTCACACAACTGGAATGTTGATGCGCTGGGAGCCTCTCTAATCCGAATCGCTGGGAAGGCTTCTTTGATGCCAGAATCGAGAAATTTTCTTCGGAGTGTATCAATGGGTTCATCATCCCCACCGTAACATTCAAACAGCCCAATCAGTTGCTTGTTCTTGGCGACAGCTAGCACCGAACTGATGCTAGCTTGGGCGGCGGCGGAGGTAGTTGGAGGCATACCAATAATGATGCCTGCTGCTCTCCCAGCTAGTTCTTGAATTTCTTGGCTTTCAGCAGTACTCAGATCCAGTACTTCTACGCCAACGCCAGTTTTCAGTATACCTTCGGCAATTGCGTGACCAAGGCGTTCACCATACCCATATTCTGAGACAAAAAACAAGCCAACTGTTGTTTCTGCTTTAGCTTGTTTTTGGCTCCAATTTTCGTAGCACCCGGTTAGAACATCTAAGTGGTGGTATAATAAAGGCCCGTGACCATTGGCGATTATATTAATCTTCCCTAGCTCACCCATCCGCTTCATCGCATTCAGCAGCGAACGAGCGTTAGGGCCCATTAAGCAGTCATAGTAAAATCTAAAGTCAGCTTCGATCGCTTCTAAATCTTCATCGAAGGTGCGATCGTCACAGAAGTGCATCCCAAAAGCATCACAGGTATAGAGAATTTGGGTTTTGCGGTCAAAGCTAAAGATTGTATCCGGCCAGTGCAGGTTAGGCGCACTCACGAATTCCATTTCGTGTCCTTTGCCGATATCTATGCGATCGCCACTTTTGACAATCCGCTTGGAAAAAGGATCGTGTACTAAGCCTTCTAAAAACTGAAGTGCAACTTTTGAGGCTAAGACGGTAGCTCTAGGAGCTAACTGGAGGACATCTTCTACTAAGCCGCTATGATCTGGCTCTGTGTGACTAACAATTATGTAATCAATTGTCTTGGGGTTAACAAGACCTTTGAGAGTCTCTAAATACAGGTGACGAAACTTCTGGTGAGAAGTATCAATCAAAACTGTTTGTTCGCCCCTAATTAGATATGAATTATAGGTTGTACCGTTTTGCAGTCCGAATTCGATATCGAAGCGATCGCGATCCCAATCAAGAGAGCGAATCGCCGTTGTATTAGGGGCAATTTCTACAGTTTGTATAGTTAACCGATGTTGAACGTTCTCTGCGTGGGCATCGCCGGTCGTAGACATCGCTACCATTATTCGTCTCCGATCGCAAATTAACAGGTTTTTCTTCTGCCCCCATTCTCTCTATTATTTTTTGTTTAAGTTGTAATAAATATCAGTTTTTGAAAAATTTAACTTGTATCAATTATGGCTGTTTTTTAGCAAAAAATATGACTCGGAAATATACTACATATTAATTTTTTCTAAGAATTTACTGAGTAGTTAATTTTGCTATTTATCTATTCATGTCTTAATTCAAAAATATCATCTCTATTATATTATTTGACAATAAAAACTGAAAACCTGCAAACTAAAAAAAATTACACGTTTAAGACTGTTATATTAGCCTTTATTTTTGAAAATGACCTATAAATGCTAATTACAGACCATAATTTACAAATAAATCTGATGATTGTGGCACACATTATTGAGCGATCGCAAAATAAATATCTTAAAAAAATAGATTGAAATATCAATCATAAAAAGCTGGTTTTTTTAAGATACTCTCTTACAACTAAGTATAAAAGTGGGAAAGGTAGGAAAGGTAGGAAAAGTAAGATAAGTTGTTTTAGATTTTAAATCTACATCAAATAAAGCTGCTAACACTGCTTTCTCAAATTGGTATTGAATATATTTTTATCTCAAGCAAGAATCTAGTTGTGTAAAATATAAATTTTATGTAAACTTGATGAAGCAGATACTTTTTTGGAGATTAGCAAAGCAATTTTGCAGAGACTAGTTGAATCAAAAGAAACTAGGCTTGCATATCTTTTTTTATTCATCCAAATGGAAAATAGCGTAAAAATCATTTTTAAAGTTTCCATAAATCTCCGTAACCATACGAATCATCTCAGAAGTTTGGTGATACAGTCCTTTATTATCGACTTTAGACATTAATCAGAATAACGCCAGCAAATTCTTATTTTCATAGCCATAAGCTACAGCTTCAGGCTATTAAATAAATTTGCCTATACAGGCTAATGGTGTCATCTCTGATATGCCTAACTTTTTACAAAAATTGCTGATGATAAATTGCAAACTTTGATAATGTTCTCGATCCAAATACTTATCACGTAGCAGTCTTCTAGACGCTGACAACCTTAATACTTGTAGTTTAGCTTTTAGAGAGTGTAATAAAATACCAAGCTACTTAAGTATATAGGCGTAAATAGACATAAAAATGGCAAAAATTTATTTCATAAAAGGTTATTAACTATGGGATGCCGATTAAAAGTCTTTCTAACTGAGGAAGAAAAGCTGACTTTAGAAGAGTTGAGAAAAGCCAAAGATGTACCTCAACGTACTAGGGATCGTGCTCAAGTTTTACTACTGAATACTCGCGGCTTAAAAAATGAGCAAATTGCTAAAGGCCTGAACTGGGCGATTTCAACAGTACGTCAAACCCTTCATCGCTGGGAAAAGATGGGTTTAGTGGGTTTATGGGATGCTCCTGGCCGAGGAGGAAAACCGCGATATTCGGAATCAGATTTGGTTTATCTAGAAAATTGTTTAGCTCAAGAGTCAGAGAGTTATAACTCTAAAGAATTAGCAAAAAAACTGGCATCTGAGCGTCAAGTCAACTTGAGTGCAGATAGATTACGACGGGTACTTAAAAAAAGGGGAAGGAGGTTTGGAAGCGCACGCAAAGAACCCCAGAAACAGAATAATTAGCTGATTGAAGAAGAATTCAGAAGTCAGAATGGGCTAAACCTTAGCTATCCGCTAACAGGAGTCAGAATAAAGACGCTCTCTACAAGACGCTAAAAGCGAACGCGGACTCGCTTTCCACAACGCTATCAGTCGGGGATTCAGACCGGCGCAGGAATTGTTGCACCACCAACTTGAAAATTTGGTGGGGGTGCAAAAACGTCGATTATTCAGACGCGACTCGAAAATACTCGCTCTAAGTGAAGCATCCCGAAGGGTATACGCTACGAAGCACCGCCAGTCATACAGAAAACATTGCTGAATTCTGACTCCTGACTCCTGAATTCTGTTCGATAAAACAAAATCCACCTAAACATTAAAGTGTTTGGTGGATTTGTTACTTATTTTTAGTGGATCCGAGCAGAGTCGAACTGCTGTCCAAATTGGGTATTGACCCCCCGCTCATTCACAGGTTTAGCCTTTCTGACCCTCAAGGCGGGAATCGTTCATTATCCCGAACGTAGGATGCTCTGATTTAATCTTAGCCAGCAAGCCAACCAGAGAACGCTTGCTAGAGCATCCGTTGGGGGTTGGTCTTCAGTCCTTAACGGAGTCAAACTAAAGACGCTCGAACCTATAAGAGGTGTTTAGGCAGCTACTAGAGCATCCTTACGAGCAAAGCTAACGATGTTATTCGCATTTACTTTTTGTTTGAGCCTTTGATTTCCGAGAGGAGACTCACTCTCGACCTGAATCACAGAGCAGCGTTCGCCAACCTGTCGAAACCGTGACGGACCCATGCGCTTCATACTTCAATTATAATACGGGATCTTTAATTCGTAATTCGTAATTCGTAATTCGTAATTATTAAAGTCAGAATATATGGCTCTAATTACTCAAAATAGCCAATCGCTAATTTTAAAACAACTAGCAATTGGCTATTTAGCGTGATCCACAACAAGTATTTTTCTAAGTTAGTGCTTCAGCACCGCCCACAACCTCAAGGAGTTCTTGAGTAATTGCAGCTTGTCGGGCTTTGTTGTAAGACAGGGTGAGGGTGTTAATCAGTTCACCAGCATTTTCACTGGCATTACTCATGGCTGTCATCCGCGCTGCTAGTTCACTAGCCGCCGATTCTTGCAGCGCCCGCAATAGCTGGTTACTCAGATACAGAGGTAACAGAGAATCAAGAATCTGTACTGGATCTTGTTCAAAAATCATGTCAGGAGCCAACGGACGAACTTGGCTAGTCACTTTCTCCCGTTCAACTTGAAATTGACCACCACGGGTTGTTAAGCGGAAGATTTCGTCATCGCCTGCTTCTAAACCTTGTGGATCAAGGGGTAGTAAGGTTTGTATTACCGGACGTGAGCTAACCAAAGAGACAAATCTGGTATAGATTAATTCGATGCGGTCAACTTCTTCCGAAAGGAACAAGGAAAGTAGTTGGTCAGCGATCTGATTGGCTTCTGCTGCGGTGGGGATTTGCTCTAAGCCGGTGTAAGTAGCATCGATGGGCTGATCGCGGCGTTGAAAGTACTGGGTAGATTTGCGTCCGACGAGTACAAATTTATAGTCTAAACCTTCTGCCTGGATTTCCTTGGCGCGGTTTTCTGCACGACGGATGACGTTATTATTGTAGCCGCCGCATAGACCGCGATCGCCTGAAATAACCAACAACCCGACTGACTTAACTTGGCGTTTTTTCAGTAGTGGTAGGTTTGCTTCTTCAAAGCGCAGACGGCTTTGCAAACCATACAATACTTGTGCCAAGCGATCGGCAAAGGGACGAGTCGCTAGCACTTGTTCTTGCGCCCGACGTACTCTAGCCGCAGCTACGAGACGCATGGCTTCTGTGATTTTTTTGGTATTTTTGACCGACTGAATGCGATCGCGTATTGCTTTTAGATTGGCCATATTCTTGAGTTAGGAGTTAGGAGTTAGGAGTTAGGAGTTAAGAGCTAGGAGTATTTCATTAACTTTTAACTCTTAACTCTTCACTCCTCACTATTAATTACGCTGCTGCTTTGAAGGTCTTCTTGTATTCGGTGAGTGCTTCTTTCAAGGCAGCTTCTTCTGCGTCACCTAGTGCTTTGGAGGCTTTTACTCCTTCGGCATACTGGGTTTTACCAGTCTTTAAGTAGTCCCGCAGACCTTTGGTGAAGGTGGTTACTTGATTTACAGGCACGTCATCTAAGTAACCATTAATACCAGCGTACAAAATTGCTACTTGCTCGTATACCGAGAGTGGCGAATTTTGTGGCTGCTTCAGAAGTTCGCGCAACCGTTGACCCCGTGCCAACTGGTCTTGAGTGGCTTTATCTAAGTCAGAAGCAAATTGAGCGAAGGCTTGTAGGTCGTCAAATTGGGCTAATTCCAATTTAATCTTACCGGCAACTTTTTTCATTGCCTTGGTTTGAGCCGCAGAACCCACACGGGATACAGAAATACCGGGGTTTACAGCGGGACGGATACCAGCGTTAAACAAGTCAGAAGACAGGAATATCTGACCATCGGTAATCGAAATTACGTTGGTGGGGATGTACGCTGAAACGTCACCAGCTTGGGTTTCGATGATTGGTAGGGCGGTCATGCTGCCTTTACCTAATTCGTCACTCAGCTTGGCGGCTCTTTCTAACAAGCGAGAGTGGATGTAGAATACATCGCCAGGGTAAGCTTCGCGTCCGGGTGGACGACGTAGCAATAGGGACATTTGGCGGTAAGCTTGGGCTTGCTTGGAAAGGTCATCATAAATTACCAGGGTAGCTTTGCCTTTGTACATAAAGTACTCAGCAATAGTTGCGCCTGTGTAAGGAGCTAGGTATTGTAGGGTTGCTGGTTCACTGGCACTAGCTGCGACGACAACGGTGTAATCCATTGCACCTTTTTCTTGCAATGTCTGCACCACGTTAGCAACTGTGGAAGCTTTTTGACCGATCGCAACGTAGACACAAACTACATCTTCTTCTTTTTGGTTGATGATGGTGTCGATTGCGATCGCAGTTTTACCGGTTTGGCGATCGCCAATAATCAATTCCCGCTGACCACGACCGATAGGAATCATTGAGTCAATAGCTGTGATCCCCGTTTGCATGGGTTCGTGTACAGACCGACGGGCAATGATACCTGGTGCTGGAGATTCAATCAAACGGCTTTCTGAGGATTTGATGTCTCCCTTGCCATCGATGGGACGACCCAAAGCGTCTACAACTCTTCCAATTAGAGCTTCTCCCACAGGTACTTGGGCAATTCTACCAGTAGCAGTTACAGAACTACCTTCTTGAATTTCTAGCCCTTCACCCATCAACACCGCGCCCACGTTGTCTTCTTCTAAGTTTTGAGCGATGCCAATTGTGCCATCTTCAAATTCTAAGAGTTCCCCAGACATAGCCTTTTCCAGACCATAGATCCGGGCAATGCCGTCACCAACTTGGAGGACAGTACCAACGTTAGCAACTTTGACCTCTTGATCGTATTGCTCGATTTGTTGTTGGATAATGCTGCTAATTTCGTCAGGTCTAATTGATATGCTCATGTGTCTATCTTTTTTGCTTTCGAGACGGAAGTAAAAGGGACTGGGGATTAGGGATTGGGGATTAGGGATTGGGGATGGAAAGAATTTATGACTATAATCTTTTTCCTAGTCCCCAGTACCCAGTCCCCAGTCCCAATTTTCTAGCTATTGGTTAAGCGCAATGAAAGGCGGCGCAACTGACCCCGGATACTGGCGTCAATTACCTGAGAACCTACTTTAATGATCACACCACCAATTAACTCGCTGTCTACATTGGTTTCTAGTTCTACCTGGCGAGCATTCGTAATGGCGATCACCTTTTCTGTAATTGCCTGCTGTTGAGCTTCTGTGAGGGGAACGGCTGAAATTACTTCCGCTAATACGGTTTGATTCAGCTGCCGCAACAGCGCCAAATACTGTTGAAAAATTGATTCCAAAAATGCAATGCGCCGTTTATCTACCAATACCAGCAAAAAATTGCGTAAGTAGGGGTTAGATCCTTCACCGAGTATTTGTTTGATGAGAGCTTTTTTGTTCTCAGACTGAATAAACGGGTTGCTGAAGAAGTTATGTAGCTGTTTGTCTGCTCTGAGCAGGCCGAGGAAAGTCCGCGCATCTTCCCCGAACTCTTCTGTCAAATTTTTCGATTGCGCTATTGACAAAAGTGCCTGTGCGTAAGGTTGGGCTACTTCAGCTGCCGCTACCTGACTTGTCATACATTGCCTCCCAGTTGTGCGATGCTGCGGTCAATTAAACTTTGTTGAGCATCGTCGGCAATCCCGCTTTTGAGTTGCGATTCGACTTTTTGCAATGCTAGTGTAGCTACCCGTTGCCGCAGTTGAGCGATCGCTCGATCAGTTTCGGTGTTTAAATCTGCTGCTGCTGTTTGTTTCAAGCGTTCTACGTCTTGCACTGCCTTCGCTAACAAGGCTTCTTTCGCTTTTTGAGCGTTTTCTACGGCAGATTGGCGGATGCGTTCTGCCTCTGCCTGAGATTGCTTCAATTGCTCTTGCGCTTGGGAAAGGGCAGTCTTTGCCTCTTTTAAGCGCCCTTCTGCTTCCTGAATTGCGGTGGCAATATTGGATTGTCGCTCGTTCAGGATATTGCTTAAAACTTTACGTCCGAAGTAGAATAATATGCCAATCAGAATCGCTAGATTGATCAGATTGGTTTCAAAAATGTCTAGGTTTAGACCGAAACCACCTTCTGCTGCGCCTTCTGCCAATTCAGAGTGAACAGCGTTCGCTTCTGCGGCAAGTAATAAGAATGTCCCCATGATACCCATTTACAAGTGCGCTGCTCGCTGCTAATACGTTGTATTTTCCCCAAGGGAAATTTTAAGTATCTTTCCCCGAAGGGAAATTTAAGTATCTTTTCCCCGTAAGGAAGTTAAGTATCTTTTCCCCGAAGGGAAAAAAGTGCCTTTTTGTGACACTTAAATTTTGCGCTCTGGACTAGGGCCCAGTTGCGCGTATGCTTTCACAGAGCCAGTCTAGTTAGCTTATCTAACTGGAGTTGGCCCCAATAGTTTTTCTAGAATCTGCCTGCTTAGAGAATCAACTTGTTGCTCTAAGGTGCGAAAAGCTTCCTGCTTTTGTTGTTCTATTTCAACAGAAGCTTGTTCTCGTTGAGTCTGAGCTTCTTTTTGGGCCTCAGCAATTTTCTCAGCAGTAATTTTCTTAGCTTCAAGTTGAGCTGCTTCTATAGTCGCTTGCGATTGTCTGCGAGCGTCTGCGAGTTGCTGCTCATATTCGGTAGCCAAGCGCTCGGCTTTAGCCAAGCTCTCCCGCGCCTCAAGGGTATTCGTTCGGATGTAACTATCGCGATCGTCTAGTACCTTGGTCAGTGGCTTATAGAAAATTGCATTCAACAAAGCTGCCAAGAGCAGGAATTGCAATGCCATGAAGGGCAAGGTAGCATCGAAATCAAACATTTGTCTCCTCTTTGGCTGGAGTAGCAGTTTTCATGGCTAGCAACGTCATCCAACCTTTCATATTTTAGAGACCCATAGCCAACAAGGGTCAAGTAATTTTGGATTTTAGATTTGCAATTTTGGTGAAGCAGCGCGGTCTTCTCCCAAGGGGAGACGCCAAGGGCGATGGGGGTTTCCCCCATGAGCGACTGCTGAACCCAAAGGGATTAACACTAATCCAAGGGTATGTTCTTCTGAGCATTTTAGATTAATGATTTGAGATTTGTTTCACCAATCACCTTCGGCACATGTACCGGAAACTCTTGATAATCCAAAATCCAAAATCTAAAATCTAAAATCACATTAGAATGACTAAATACCTAAAACCTCTTAGATTGTAGAGGCGTGATGATTCACGTCTCCACACTCACAAAATTTTCAGGTATTAGCCGAAGGGGTTAGCAAACAGCAATACCAAGGCAATTACTAGACCATAGATAGTCAAGGATTCCATGAATGCCAAGGTTAATAGCAGAGTACCGCGAATTTTTCCTTCTGCTTCAGGTTGACGAGCAATACCTTCTACTGCTTGTCCAGCAGCATTACCTTGACCAATACCAGGGCCAATTGCAGCTAAACCAATCGCTAAAGCAGCAGCGAGAACTGAAGCAGCCTGAACTAATGGATCCATGTTGATTTTCCTTGCTTTGATTACAAAACTAACAAAAGTACGTTAACGATTAGAAACGTGGTTTTCACGCTGCACATAAGTTCTTTGATCGCGCTTTGCGATATTTTGAGCGAATATGCTCTTGGAACTGTGCTATCAACTGAGAAGTTTAATGCTCCTCATGTTCTTCTCCGCCATGCCCCTCCATTGCCTCATGAATGTATGCTCCGGCGAGGGTGGCGAAAACCAGGGCTTGAATGGCACTGGTAAACAAACCCAAGGCCATTACAGGCAGAGGTACAAATAGAGGAACTAGCAGCACCAACACCGCTACAACCAATTCATCCGCCAAAATATTACCAAATAGCCGGAAGCTTAGGGAGAGAGGTTTGGTGAAATCTTCAAGAATTGCGATCGGCAACAAAACGGGTGTTGGCTCTATATATTTCTTAAAGTAGCCTAAACCCCGCTTGCTAAAACCTGCGTAAAAGTACGCCAAGGAAGTCAGCAATGCCAATGCAACAGTCGTATTGATGTCATTGGTGGGAGCTGCCAATTCGCCTGAAGGTAGCTTGATGAGCTTCCAGGGAATTAGTGCGCCTGACCAGTTCGATACGAAAATAAACAAGAACAATGTGCCAATAAATGGCACCCAAGGGCGGTACTCTTTCTCACCGAGTTGGTTTTTGGCCAAATCACGAATGAATTCTAGGGCGTATTCCATCAAATTTTGGATGCCCTTGGGAATTCTTTGTGCATTTCGAGTAGCAGCTATTGAGGCCACTACTAGAATACTAATCACAAACCATGAGGTGAGAAAAACTTGCCCATGAATTTTAAGATTGCCCAACTGCCAGTAGAAATGATGTCCTACTTCTAATTCGGCGAGGGGAAAAGAATTAAAGGCGTTTAAGACACTAAGCATTTGCATTCTTCAAGCATTTTCCCCAACGAGCGAGGATGGGATTACTATCTTTGTGAGCCTGAATTCTTAAGAATCAGGAATGAACGCAATTTGCACCATATAGACGAGGAGCGTGGCTTTGTAAGTTAGAAATCCCAAAAAAATGGGTAGAATCTGTAGCTCACGCCATTGAGTTGCTACGATCATGACTCCCATAAATAGAGCAAAACGAGTTTTGCTCAGACTGGTTTTCTCACTACCGAGCTGCTCAACATCTCTAGCCAACATTTTTAAGTAAACCACACCTGTACACGCCCCAATTAAATAATTTAGGGCAATGTTTAAGGAATAAAAAATCCACACAGAGATAAAAATAACCCCCGTCAAGACAAGCGTGATTACCAACAATCGCTGGAAGAGTTGATAGAACTCTTGCATGGAGTTATCCGATTCTGTGTCTTCAGAATCGGTTTTAGCATCTTGTTGCGTTGTCGGAGTGGGCGCAATTGATTCGTCAGACAAGCTCACGGGACTTGAAACCAGTACAGTTAAATATGATGACTGCACATTCAGTCAGCTGAATCATATCACGATGCGGTAACAATACTTTAGGAAAAAACAATTAACTTCTTGTCAACATCAGAGAGTAAGTGCCGACGGACTAAAGCTTACAGCACTTTTACCAAGTCCGCCGACGTGGACGTGGTGAAAAAATAAGGGTTTTATAGCCCATTCGTAAATTGAGGGCAGGCAAGATGCCTACCCCACAAGAGTTTTGGGTTGAATCTATCTCTCGATTAAATTATCTTGGCAGTCCGTAGACCGAACAGCAAACCTACAGATAAGCCAAAGAATAAACCCAAGAAGACGACATAAGATACAATTGCAAACATTTATTGCTCTCCAGAATACTTCCTAAATCTATTGAATCATTAGTTGTTGGGCATTGGGAATGGGGCATTGGGCATGGTGGTAGAGGGGAAATACTTACTACAACTTTTCCCCTGCTTCCTTGTTTCTTAACCAATCCCCAATTCCCAATGCCCTATGCCCATTTCCGAGATTGCGATACAATACAGCCCACGGACGCTTGTTTGGGATTGGGCAATGACTTCTGTAATTAATGTAAATTTACCAGAGCAGTCTTATGAGATTGCGATAACTTCGTCGAGCTACGCTAACGCACCTTCGAGTTTAGATCAATTAGGTCAACAGATGGCCAGTCTCAAGCTAGGCAAGAAGGTACTGCTGGTTTCTAATCCGACGATTTTTAAGCATTTTGGCGAAAGAGCGATCGCATCTCTAACAGCTGCCGGATTTGAAGTCGCTAGCTGCACTCTACCACCTGGTGAACGCTATAAAACCCTCAATTCTATCCAAAAACTCTACGATATCGCCTTGGAAAACCGCTTAGAACGTTCTTCTACTATGGTGGCTTTGGGGGGAGGTGTAATTGGCGATATGACTGGCTTTGCAGCTGCAACTTGGTTGCGCGGTATTAATGTTGTCCAAGTGCCTACTTCTCTGTTGGCGATGGTGGATTCGGCAATTGGTGGCAAAACTGGCGTGAATCATCCCCACGGTAAAAACTTAATTGGGGCATTCCACCAACCGCGTTTAGTTTTGATTGACCCAGATGTGTTAAAAACTCTACCTATGCGTGAGTTTCGGGCAGGGATGGCAGAAGTTATTAAGTACGGTGTGATTTGGGATGCCGAATTGTTTGCCCAGTTAGAAGCAAGTAAACGTCTAGACCAACTCCGCTATGTAAAACCCGACCTATTGCACAGCATATTAACCCGCTCTTGTCAAGCTAAAGCTGATGTTGTTAGCAAAGATGAGAAAGAAGGAGGATTACGGGCGATTCTCAACTATGGACATACCATCGGTCATGCAGTGGAAAGTTTGACTGGTTATCGTCTAGTAAATCATGGTGAAGCGGTAGCCATTGGTATGGTAGCAGCCGGTCAAATTGCTGTGGATTTAGGACTGTGGCAAAAAGAAGACACAGAACGTCAAAATGCTTTAATTCAAAAAACGGGTTTACCAACTCAATTACCAACTGGGGTAGATATTGAAGCAATTATTGAGGCGTTGCAATTAGATAAGAAAGTCCAAGCCGGGAAAGTGCGGTTTGTTTTACCAACGGAGATTGGTGTAGTAACAGTTACCGATGAGGTGTCATCGGATATTATTCGCCAAGTTTTGCAGGGAATGTGAAGAATTTAGGAGTCAGAACAAAAATTAGTTGCTCTGTCATTCAATTACGAATTACGAATTACGAATTACGAATTATTGAGTCATGATACTCCAAGCAAAGAATCAATTAACCTTGCAAGAGTTTCTAAATCTTCCGCCAGAAGAGGGAGACATAACTTATGAGCTAGTTGATGGTCAGGCAATTCCTAAAATATCACCAAAATTTTTTCACGCGAAACTTACCCGCGTTCTTCTCAATTTGATTGAGCAATCGTGTGAGGGGAAAGGAGAAGTTTGCCCGGAATGGGCTGTTGCATTAACTCGTCGGGGACGAGATTGGATGCCAATTCCAGATATTTTATACATTTCTTATGAGCGTTTACCCGCCAACTGGGATGAAAACGAAGCTTGTCCTGTTCCTCCTGATTTGGTGATTGAGATTATTTCCCCAGGACAAACCTTTGGACAAATGGCGGCTAAAGCCAAAGACTATTTAGATGCTAAGGTGCTGCGCGTGTGGATATTAGATATTAAAGCCAGAAGCATTACTGTTTTTTATCCAAATGCAGCACCACAAACTTATATGGGAGAGGAACTACTCACAGATTCTTTGTTTGAAGGACTGCAATTTACTATTGAGCAGGTGTTTCAAAAGGCAAAAATACCATTAGCTACTGAATAGTACATTTTTTACATCCAGCACAATTCTCTTGCTCTTAACATCCATCAAAAATTTCAAGATTAATTCATCCATTTGTGGGAGATAATTAGCAACCCCATAAGTGTATTTTGCTTATAATCAGACCAAAACAAGATGGTTTGAATCAGCATTCACACAAGGGATGTATCAATCATGTTAAACCTGATATTTGCCGGATGTATAAAAATAAAACCCTGGGTGGTTTCAACAGCTTTTTTATTGGCTTTACAGACTTCCGCCAATGCTGAACAACCCCTTCCTCGTTTGACTCCTACACAAGCTCAAAATTTATCTCGTGACTTGGTTCCACATAACTCTCAGGACTTTTTTAGGCAAGGAAAAGATTCAATTGAGAGAGAAATTCAAATTCTTAGGCAAAGACAACTGCGCTCAATTAAACCTATTCTTAAGATTGATTCAGTACCTCAGATAAAAAGACCAGATACTCAGCGAAAACCCTAAAATCTTAATCTAAAGTAAGAATTATCATCTTTACTATGACATTTTAGATCGCTACTTCTTGTCATTAATTCTTAAGCCATAGCACCTAAACTACACCTACAGGCATTGCAATTACTATGCTCTGCTTCGATATAACAGAGTTTTTGTGTTTTCAATAAACTTTGCAACACAAATTTACAATTTTAATCGTCTAGCAAACTCATCAATGCGTGAACCTCAACGTCTTGAGGCTCTGACAATTGATGCTGTAACTCTAATAATTCATCTTGTAATGCTTCTACTACATAGAGCATATTAGATTCTTGTGCAATTTTTAGCTGATTTTCTTTAATTTTGATTTGTTTTAGCAAGTTGTTTTCAAGATGAATTGAATTGTAATGTTGAGTAATCATAGTTTTACATTTATTATTAATTTATGGAATGCTATTAAATTTACCACCTGTGTATTATTCCACAGTTTTCTCACTTTTTAAATATCTCGTGATTTAATCTTCATTACTCGTTCGGAACCTAACGCACTGAAGTAGTCTGAATGGTAAGTTACATTTTGATCGCATTCTACGTACAAGAAATGTGTGTTATTAAATATACGCTACTCAGCAAAACTCAGCTGCGCGGGTTTACCAATGTAGCTGACTGGTGAATCTGATACTCAGAAGGGAGTATAGTTTATATAGTTAGTCCTTTGCTGAAATTTTAGTTTGATACTAAAGGAATTAAAAAATGTCTACTGATACTCACATAGTTGCTTACGTTGAAGAAAGTGAATTTGATGTTGTTTTAAATGGAAGTGAAGAGAAAGTTGTTGTTGTTGATTTTACTGCTACTTGGTGTGGCCCCTGTCGCCTAATCAGTCCGTTAATGGATCAACTTGCCGAGGAATACAAAGGTCGCGCTAAAGTCGTTAAGGTAGATGTTGACAGCAACAAGCCGATTTTCAAAAAATTCGGTCTTCGCAGCATTCCAGCAGTTTTAATTTTCAAAGATGGCATTTTAGCAGAAACTATCGTGGGAGTTTCTCCTTACGAGCAGTTTAGTGAGGCTGTTCAGAAACTTCTTGAGGTTGTTTAAACTGAATTCGTAATTCTTAATTAACAGTGGCGTTTTAGGTGGAGTTCAAATTACCCGAAGTTCCGAACGTCGGCTTCCGAGCATCGGACTTCTCACCAATTGAAGCAAAATTATAAATTTTTAACCTAATACAGTTCAGTTAAGGTTACTGGTGTAGATAATTTGTTTTTGAAGACGCGATGAATCGCCGTCTCTACAAGTTTTTTGGGCTTATCTGAACTGTATGGATTTTTAACCTTTTCTTTTTCGCCTTGCAATACGCTTGGGTTTAGTTTCTAAACCCAAGCGTATTGCAGTTTATGGTTTTTGACGCTAACCCAAGCGTATTGGCTTATATAGGAATCCGCTTTGATTTCTGAACGAATTTGCGTAGACAGGCAATAGGCAATAGGCAATAGTCAAGAAGGCTTCTTAGTTGTACTGAGTTTTTTCAGAAATCAAATATGAGTCCTATAGTGTGCTTGAAGTAAACCACTTGGATATTGTTTTGATTGAATCAATTCCAATTTTTCTTCAGGGGTAGGCGGTGGGAAAAGTTGTATGCCGCCACCTAAGATAGTTGGAATAATTGAAATAATATATTCGTCAATCAAATTGTGCTGAAGAAACGAATTGATTAATGCTCCACCACCAACTAGCCAGATGTTTTCTAAGCCTTGAGCCTCTATATTTGCTAACGCCTGTTGTACTGTATCTGAAACAAATACAACGTCTTCGCGGTCAGATTTGAGATGGCGCTGAGTGAAAACGAAAGATTTTTTGTCTGGATAAGGCCATTTATCAAAACCAAGCCCTACTTCATAGGTTTTGCTGCCTAATACGATCGCATCAATCGATTCGTAGAAATCAGTGTAACCATAGTCTTCCCCTTCTATATCAAGGATTGATAGCCAATCAATTCCGCCATCGCTGCGAGCAATGTAGCCATCCAAACTAGCTGCAATGTAGAGTGTAACTTTCGTCATTTTGCTTCTGAATTTGGTATTTTTCACCCAATTCCTTACGTTTTTTGATTGTGCGATTTAAACCGACCTGCAATAAATTCTCGCTTCGATAAATGCTTTGTATTGCGTTTGGTAACTCGCTCTCGCCACATCTTGAAACTAGATTCCTTCATTTCGCGCCTCATTAGGGCGATTACCTGTTTCTCCAGAAGCCCAAACTGAGCCTCAATGGCATCAAAAGATGTTCTATCTTCCCATGCCATTTCAATGATGCGATTGATAGTTTCCGAATCGAGGTTAGGTAGCTTCATTCCTTGGCTGGCAATTAATAAATTTGAGCTATAAAAAGGAATTCAGGAGTCAGAATTCAGTATGAATTCTACATTAGTTAGTGGTAGGTTTGAATCCTCCATTAATTAATTCTGAATTCTGTATTCTGGATTATGTATTCTTCTTCAAATATATTTTACTTTTCGTTTTGAAGAACCATTGTATCTGCTGCACCCAGTTGGAGGGCATAGAGGTTGGCATAGACACCTTGCTGATTGACAAGTTCAGTGTGAGTACCTTGCTCTACAATTTGTCCCTGCTGAATGACTAATACCTGATCTGCCTGAGTAACTGTACTGAGACGATGGGCAATTACAAAACTGGTACGACCTTGAAGCAAGCGGGCGATCGCACTCTGTACTAGTGCTTCTGTACGTGTGTCAATGCTGCTGGTGGCTTCATCAAGAATCAGAATTCGCGGGTTAATCAACACCGCACGAGCAATACTGATTAATTGTCGCTGTCCCTGACTTAGGGGCGCTCCCCGTTCACCCAATTGAGTTGTATAGCCTTGTGGCAATGAGGTAATGAACTCATGTACATTTGCCAGTTGTGCAGCCGCTTCGATATCAGCTTGGGTGGCATAAGGAGCGCCAAAGGCAATGTTTTCAGCAACAGTACCACTGAACAGAATATTGTCTTGCAGAACGATGCCTATTTGACGCCGCAGACTTGCTTGAGTAACACTACGCACATCAATATTATCAATTTTCACTGCACCGCCAGATACATCGTAAAAGCGCAAAATCAAGTTAATGATTGTACTTTTTCCCGAACCGGTCGGCCCGACTAACGCAACCATCTGCCCTGGATAGGCGTGCAAATTCACTCCTTTGAGAACCAGTTGATCTGGGTTGTAGCCAAACTTGACATTCTCAAATGTCACCTCACCTTGAATAGGCGGCATTTCTGTCGCATCGGGTGCGTCTTTGAGTTCTGACGGCTCATCTAGTAATAAAAAGATTCGCTCTAATCCGGCAAAGGCAGATTGAGCTTGGGTGTAAAACTGGCTGAGAATTTGGATAGGGCGGAAGAACTGCTGGACGTAAAGTAAAAAGGAGGTCACTACACCCACTGTTGCTGCTTCTGTAACTGCGAGATAACCACCATAAGCCAGCACGCCTGCTGTTGCTAGTGTGTTGAGAAAATCGATGGAGGGCAAAAAGGCTGAAGTAATTGCCACAGCTTCGACGTTGGCATCACGATTGGCGGCATTGAGAACGTCGAATTCTGCGATGTTCGTCTGTACACGATTAAATGCCTGTGCTTCTCGCACGCTGCCAATATCTTCTTCTAACTTGGCGGAAAGCTGCCCAATGGTTTGTCGGGTGACGCGAAATCTGGCTCTCGCCCAACGTGCAAACAAGCTTGTGGTAAAAATCATCAGTGGCACAACCAGGTTGCTCAACAAACCGAGTTGCAGGTTGATTGAGAGCATCGCAATGATTATACCGATCAAACTGAAAGTGTTGCCCAGCATTTGGGCGATCGTCAGTCCAAATGCCTGATTCACGGTATTAACATCATTCAGCAGACGGCTCATTAAATCGCCTGCTTCGCTGCGATCAAAAAAGCTCAGTGGCAAACTTTGGATTTTAATGAAAATATCTTGCCTCAGTTGAGCCAGCAATCGCTGCATAATCCAACCGACTCGAATGATTTGACCCCGGATTGCTAATACACCAAGTCCGTAGTTTAGTCCAAGTAGACCTAATAACAGCAGCAGTCCTTGCAAATTACCTTGTGCAATGAGACGATCAATCGACCAGCCGAGGAAAAATGGCCCAATTGCCTGGGTTATAGCACCAATCAATACTAAAGTCAGGGCTATGGGAATTTCTTTGCGATAGAGTAGCACGTATTGCAAAAAGCGCCGCAGGGTGGAGAGTTGCTGACTCGCGTTTTCCTCAGATGCAACAACGGGAATAGTGCCTCTCATAAAAATTTTGGATTTTAGATTTTGGATTTTGGATTAAAAGTCTTTATTAAGTTAAGTCGGTGCGATTAAGGCTAATTGGTGGGGCTGTCATTTGTCATTTGTTATTGATAAGGGTTTTAAGACTATTTACGTTTTGGTTTATTCCCACCGACTTATTTAGAAGGGTGTGAGCAAAATTAATTATGCTAATTGAGGATTATTTTTCTCCTTTGGTTTTACTTGAGATTCTAAAATCACCCCGTAGAGTGGGCTGGCTTGCATCAATTCTTCGTGAGTGCCTTGTGCTACCAATCGTCCTTTATCTATCAGAAAAATGCGATCGGCATTCTTGACGGTGCTAATGCGTTGAGCTACTACAAAAGTTGTACAAGCTTTTTGGCGCATGAAGCCATCTAGTTCGGCTTGAATCTGGGCAGCAGTTTTGGCATCCACTGCTGAGGTACTATCATCCAAAATCAGAATGCTGTAATCGGTTAGTAAGGTACGAGCGATCGCAATTCTTTGTTTTTGTCCACCAGATAAGCCCACGCCCCGTTCTCCCACAATTGTCTCGTAGCCATCGGGTAAACCGCTAATAAAATCGTGCATTTGTGCGGTTTTGGCAACTTCAATTACCTCTTCTAAGGTTGCATCGGGTTTGGCGTAGGCAATATTTTCGCGGATTGTGCCAGAGAAGAGGGTGGTTTCCTGAAATACAATACCAATACGCGATCGCAGACTTTTGAGCGTAAAATCTTTTACATCTCGTCCGTCAATCCGAACTGCTCCCCCTGTGACATCATAAAAGCGGGCAAGCAAGTTCATAATTGTGCTTTTCCCGGAACCAGTCATCCCTAAAACGGCGATTAGCTCTTTGGGCTTGGTTTCAAAGGAAACTTCTTTGAGAGTTTCGGTTGTTGCTCCTGGATAGCGAAAGGAAACATTTTCAAAGGTGATTCTACCAACGCAGGTGTCAAATGGGACAGCGCCGGGGCGATCGCGAATTTCTACCTCTGCATCTACAACTTCATAGACTCGTTCGGCGGAAGCAGCTGATTGAGCGATCGCAGGTGCAGCAAATCCAATTAACAAAATTGGTTGGAGAATCAACGCTAGGTATGAATTAAACGCCACCAGTTCGCCAATGGAAAATCTATTCCCAATTACCTGCGCTCCCCCGTAGCCGAAAACTGCCAGTGTTACTAAATTACTCAGCAAAAAGATTACGGGGAAGGTATCACGGATGGCGCTAATGGTTTTCATGTTTGCTTTGACTAGGCCATCATTCAGTGTTGTGTAACGCGACCTTTCAGTTGATTCCCGCACAAAGGCTTTCACTACCCGAATTCCGAGTAAGTTCTCTTGCAATACAGCATTGAGGTTACTCAGTTGCTCTTGTACCTGTCGAAAAAGTTTGTTATTTCGGTTGATGAATCGCGCCATTAACCATCCGGCTAGGGGTACTACCGTTAGCGTAATCAGCGCTAATTGCCAGTTCATCACCAGCAAAACTACCGAAATAGTCACCAATGTCACAATTGAACCGATGACCTGAATTAAGTTAGTGCCAACAAAGGTACGGATCTGCTCAATGTCACTGGTGACACGGGTTAGTAGTTGGGAAGTCTGCGCCTGGTCATGATAGCTGAAACTGAGAGTTTGAATTTTGCTAAAAATTTTGTTTCGCAGGTCATAAGCTACACCCTGAGACACTGCTTCTGCTAAATAGCTTTGTCCAAAGTTAAATACACCACGAGCGATCGCAGCGACTACCATCCAGGCGGCGCTGTATAGCACAATTTGGAGGTTTTGTTTGATGATTCCCTGATCTATTCCCCACCGAAATAGTTGTGGGGTAACTGCGTTTGCGATCGTCAACAGCAACAGACTGACCAATGCTCCTAGCGAAGTCCATCGGTAAGTGCTTAAACTCTTAAGCACGCGCTGGATTGACTGTATTGACGAAGTTTCCTGGAGTTCTGGTTGCTGAACCACTGGAATTCACCCCTGTATCTTTGGAAAATTATCTCGTATTTTGATTGTAAAAAACCACATTGGCTAATTGAGAGTGAGGAATGTGGGATCTATTTGTCGTGGAAATTCCAAATTTTGGGACAACGGTATGGGAAAATACCTCTTTGGCAAGCATTGCGGCTAATTTTAAATACCTAAGAAAACCAAAGAACAAGAATAATGGCTCAAAATTTTCATAGCAATTCCCCACTTCCCTCGGATATCTCAACTGTTATCAGCCGCACAGCCAAGCCAAGTTCTGAGTTCTACTCTATTTTTTCTGAAGAAGAAGTTTTAGAAATAATTCATGCATTAGAATTCAGACGAGAAATACCATTAAAGTATTCTTATAAAGGTAGAGGCGCAAACATCTGGAATGAGTTTTATCTCAAATATCTTATTCCTACATGGTATCGAACATCAAATGTAGAAATTGAACTTTTAAAGAATAACTTTCAATACTTGAATGACAATATTCAAAATGGTAAAAAAGTCAATATTGTAGATGTAGGTGCAGGAAATTCATATCCGGTTAAAGATTTTATTCAAAGACTTAATAAATTAGCAAAAATCAATAAATATATCGCATTGGATATTAGCGATGAATTGCTGAATTTATCTAGAAAAAACTTCAAAAAATGGTTTCCTCTCGTCGATTTTATCAGTTCTACAATTGACATCGAAAATAGTTGCGTACCCAAAACTTTATTCCAACAAAATAAAGCTAACCTTGAAATTGATGACACAGCAAAAATATTTTTTCACTTAGGGGTTACTATTGGTAATCATCAAAATAGAGACAAGGTATTCAAAAACTTTAGAGATAGCATGGGGAAAAACGATTTTCTGGTATTCACTAATGAAATTGGCTCTAACTCCAGATGGGATGGAAACGTGAGAGGTGGCTGCAAGTATCATGTAGAAGAAATATATGGATGGGTAAAAAACAAAATTGGGATTAAATCTGAAGATTGTGAATTAGTGAGGAAGTATGATTTAAAAACAGATAGTATAATCGCTAATATAAAACTACATCAGGATTACACTATAAATTTTAATCAGATGGGGATAGATAAAAAGATTGAAATCTCCGCAGGTGAAGAAATTACTATTTGGCGACATCATAAGCATGAAATGCCTGCACTTTTACAAGAACTAGAACGTTCTGGATTACAACTTATTCAATATAGTACTAACAAATACAAATCACATATTATGGTAATTTGTAAGGTTGCCAGTAACTAACCTTTTCAATTATATTTTGCGCTGTTCAGATACCCAACTTATCAAATAAGTTGGGTATCTAACTTTTCACGTATAATTTAGGATTGCTATGGGTTATTATTATGGCAGTAGGATTTTGTATCAATTAAATGTACATCAAACGTGGTCTAGGTTGAGGAATTGGACGCCCTAAATCCTTAGCCGTTTCTATCCATTCCTGCATAACTAATTCTATATTATGCAAGGCTTCTTGGTAACTATCGCCGTCAGCAGCACAGCCTGATAATTCTGGTACTTCAGCAATAAAGGCTTGATCTAATTCACTCCAGTAGAGAATGATTTCATAGCGAAACATCATTTTTACTTCCTAGTTTATACTTGAGAATTACTGCCCGAACTTGTTTAATTTGATAGCTTTTGGCTTTTCCTCTTTTATGTTGTAGGTTCAATATTTCTTCAACATCGGCTTTGATAAAAATACGATGATCGCCACGAATCCGTTCATCAAAGCCTAGTGTATATAAAAGTTGCCACAGTTGGGCGAAAGGGATGTCTGTATCAGAAGTCCCAGAGAGAATTTTGTCTAAGAGTTTGTCTTGCTGACTCACGTTTTTCTGACTGCTTTAATGTTTCTATAGTCTCATATTTATTTAAAATCGGAGCATACAAAAACAAATGACTATTGTGGAGGCACATCATTTTGCTTGACATTGATCGCTTGTTTATAAAATAGAGAAATGCGATCGCGTTGCAAACGCAACAGAAGATATCGCTTGTGAAACACTGGTATCAAACCCAACTGATAACCGCTATACCCAAATTTATAAGTAATATAGGTAACTACAGAGGTCAAATTGTTAAGATTGCTCATATCATAATTCTGAGGTATAAATCCATCTCAGTTAGTGTTGGTATTGAGTAAGAAATATTACATAAATATGAAAAACCACATTCTAGGTGTAGCCGCATTTTTAACCACGATTAGTTTGACAACCAGTGTACAAGCAGCAAATTCTGAACATGTTAGACAGTTGTTGGCAACTAAACAATGTCAAAACTGTGATTTGACTAGCGCAGGTTTAGTGATGGCTGACTTATCTGGAGCGAATTTGAGTGGTGCTAATCTCACAGGTGCTAACCTCAGCCGTGCAAACTTGAGCGGTGCAGATTTGCGGGGTGCAAACTTGAGTGGCGCTAGTTTATTTGGTGTTAACTTGAGCGAAGCTAAATTTAGTGGGGCAAATTTGACGGGTGCTGACTTGAGAAATACCTATCTAGCAAATGTAGAACTGACTGGTGCTTACCTAAATGGTGCTAACTTCCAAGGTGCAGTTGGTATACCATCACAAATTGCTTCACCAGAAGAATTTTATGCTTGGGGTGTAGCAGAAGCACAAAAAGGCAACCAACAGCAAGCAATTAGTTATTTTAATCAAGCGATCGCTATTAAACCAGAATATGCGGGTGCTTACTTAGCTCGTGGTGTCGCCCGTTACCAAATACTAGATAGACAAGGTGCATTCCAAGACGCCCAAGTTGCCGAAAAATTGTTTACATCCCAAAACAACGGTACTGGAACGCTAACAGCCCAAGCTTTTATTAAAGAACTGCAAACACCCGTCAATGAAAAAGTAAGCGCTGGTAAACCCAGTTTTGTTGACTTTTTGGGAAGTCTTGGCTCAGTCTTGCTCCAGTTCTTCCCTTTTTAAGTACTTTTTTTAAGTGGGAGAGTTAAAAGAACAGAGGGATAATATGCAGATGACAAATGACAAATAACAAATGACTTTATCTAAGGAATTATGGGCAGCAAATCAAGACTTAGCCCAAGCTTGCCTAGAGCATCCTTTCGTTCAAAGCATTGGCGATGGTACTCTTGAGCAAGTTAAATTTGCTTACTACGTAGGGCAAGATGCTTTTTTTTTAGAAGCTTTTGCCCGTGCGTACAGTATTGCCGCAGCTAAAGCACCAGACTGGTTAGGCTTCACTACATTTCATAACTTAGCTAGCGGTGTTTTAGAAGAACTGCGGTTGCATAGTAGCTATGCTTCGCAGTGGGGAGTCAATTTGCATTCTGTAGAACCACAATCTGCTACCCGCCGCTATACTGATTTTTTATTAGCAACTGCTTGGGGTGGAGATGTGGGCTTAACTGCTGCGGCGATGTCTCCCTGTATGCGTTTGTATGCCTTTTTGGGAGAAAAGTTGGCTTGTAATGGCATTCCTAATCATCAATATGCAGACTGGATTCGTACTTACAGCAGCGCAGACTTTCAACCACTAACACAACAATTAGAAAATTTAGTTGACAATTATGCCACTACCAATCCTGTTGTGCATTCAACCTATCGTTATGCTATGTTTTGTGAGCATGACTTTTTTCAGGCTGCGTGGATTTTGGAGTAATGTACCTAATTAAGTCAGCGAAATAAATTCAACGTATGTAAATAATGGCCCCTAACTACTGACCATTAACTAATGACTGAAGTAGATATTCTCATCCTATCAAATGGCCCAGGTGAGGTAACAACCTGGGTGCGTCCAGTAGTAAAGGCATTGCGGCAAGAACTAGGGGATGATCCTTCTGTAGTGAGGATTTCTGTGGTATTGTCACCTTGCTCAAATGCCAGTGGAAAAGAAGCTGCGATCGCTCTTTCTTACCCAGAAGTAGATAGAGTACAAGGAGCAGAGCATTTTTGGCAAATTTTGCTTTGGGGCAAAACATTTGAAAATTGGGACTGGAGAAGTCGCGGTGTAGTTGTTTTCCTCGGTGGGGATCAAATTTTTCCCGTAGTCATAGGTAAAAAACTCGGATATCGCACAGTGGTTTACGCCGAATGGGAGGCCAGGTGGCATAACTGGATTGATCGCTTTGGTGTAATGAAACCCAAAGTTGCAGCCAAAGTCCCAGCAAAATATGCCCACAAATTCACTGTCGTCGGAGATTTGATGCTAGAAGCTAGTAGTCAAGAGTCATTAGTCATTAGTCATTTGTCCTTAGCAAACGACAAAGGACAAATGACTAATAATATAGACACGTCAGCTACTTTCCACAAGGAAGGACAAGAGATTGAATTGATTGGTTTACTCCCTGGATCAAAAGCAGCAAAATTATCCCAAGGAGTGCCATTAACTCTAAGCATTGCCGAATACATTCATGCAAAAAGGCCGCAAACCAAATTTGTGATTCCTGTAGCCCCAACTCTGGATTTACAAACTTTAGCTAGTTTTGCCGATCTCAAAAAGAACTCTATTGCTGAAATCTTTGGCTTTGGCGGTGCTTCCTTAATTCTCCCAGAGGACGGTAGAGGGAAGGCATTGCTTAAAACAACAACGGGCTTAACTGTGGAACTGTGGCAAGAAAACCCTGCATATCATTTATTGTCCCAGTGCTGCATCTGCTTAACTACGGTGGGGGCAAACACTGCCGAACTCGGTGCTTTATCAATACCAATGATTGTTTTGCTGCCAACGCAGCAACTTGACGCCATGCGTTCTTGGGATGGTTTACCTGGGTTGCTGGCAAATCTGCCAGGTGTAGGTACGCCCTTTGCCAACGTAATTAATTGGCTATTCCTAAGATTTGTGAGACGCAAAGGTTTATTAGCATGGCCAAATATCTGGGCACAGGAAGAGATAGTGCCAGAACTTATGGGTAAACTTCAACCGCAAGAAATTGGGGAAATGGTTTTAGATTTATTAGCCCATCCAGAAAAATTGGATGATATCCGCGATAAACTCCGTAATATTCGCGGTGAAAGCGGTGCAGCCCAGAAGATAGCACAGATTGTTGGTGAGGAAATTGGTTGACACTCCCCGCGATAAATCGACGGGGATTCTTGAATCTAAGACATAACTTGCTCATGCAGGTTTGCACCAACAAGAGTAGAGGTTTCATCTCCCCAAGCGTTGCTTGCGTCTAGCGCAAAGGTTCCGGTATGCCCTACCGTACCCAATCCCCGACTAAGGATTATTCTGGCTGCGTTTTTGTCCCTGTCCATGACGCATCCACACAAACATACGTGTGTTCTAGTGGATAGAGTTTTCTTAACGACTTCACCGCAGCTAGAGCATTCAAGGCTTGTGTATTGCGGATTAACCGCAACCGTGACACGTTTAAATACTTTACCAAAGTACTCAATCCATACACGAAACTGATACCAAGATGCATCATTAATAGACTTAGCTAAACAATGATTTTTCACCATATTTTTAATCCTCAAATCTTCATAGGCGATCAAGTCGTTAGACTGAATTACGCACCGTGCTAATTTCACAGCATGGTCTTTACGTTGCCTACTTATTTTGAGGTGGCGTTTGCCTAAAATCTGTCTAGCACGTCCTCTATTTCTTGAACCTTTTACTTTTCTAGAGACACGACGTTGAGAGCGCTTGAGAACTTTTTCACCAACACGAAGAAACTTAGGATTTTCGACCATTGTTCCATCTGAATCAGTGTAGTATTCCTTCAACCCCACATCTAACCCAATGGTATTGCCAGTAGGTTCTATATTCTCAGAACGGTCTATGTCAATACAAAATTGAGCATACACACCATCTGCACGTTTTACCAATCTTACCCGTTTTATTTGGTTAATTTGGTAGAAGTGCAAATCACGAGTACCTTTGAGCTTTAAGCGACCAATACCTTTTTTGTCGGTAAAGGTTATGGATTTTCGATTATCTGCAAGCTTCCATCCTGACGTTTTATATTCCACAGAACGACAATCTTTCTGGAATTGAGGATACCCCTTTGAACCTAGAATACCCTTCTTGCAGTTGTCATAAAACCGAGAGATAGAAGACCAAGCTCTTTCAGCAGAAGCTTGACGAGCCATTGAGTTAAGTTCATTAGCAAAGGGAAAATTAGCCGCAAGTACAGCACAGTATTTCTGCAAATCATTTTTACCAGTATTTTTAACGTCCATCCATAGCCGAATACAGCTATTACGAATAAACTTTCCAGTCCGAATTGCATCATCTATCGCTATTAATTGCGCTGACTTCCCATAAGCTTTGAACTCAAAAACAAGCATTGGTTTTACCTCCTATCTTGTACTACCATAGCTGGTATAAGATATTAGGGAAATTGATCAAGTTTTTCAATCTTGGCGGTTGAATAAATTCAACCACTCGCTTATATCCCCCACATGAATGACGGGGGCTTTACGCATCACACTCGTAACAATTAAAGACCAACAGATTCTAAATCATCTGGCACCGTTGAGTCATTAAGGGCATTGCGGAAGTATTCTCCTGACAATCCAGTTGCGGAAAAAATTGGTGTACCAGCCTGGAGGTCAAAAATATAAGCAGTATACTTTGTTGAGCGACGAGGATTTGAAGATTGAAAGCCGCTAATGTCAAAGTTTCCTTTGACTACTACTAACATCAATGGCGGTTCTTTACCCATAAAATCAAACTCACCAAAACCAGTAGAAGGAATTTCAGCAGCTTTGATTGGACGGGCAAATATTGCTTCAGGTATGCCGCTGAGTATCTTAAATCGGCAAGAGTGGGCAAGAGTATAGTTTACAGCAGCTTGCTTAATTTCCTTTTCCGAAGCTGAAGTTAGCGGACGTTTTTGAAATATGCTCAACCGATTAACTTCTTCAGGAAAGATTTTGTTGAAGATTTCGGGCGGAAGGATGCTGAGTTGATTCTGAAGTGAGCAACGATCTGACAAAGTATTTGACAAAGCAGAGATAGATAGTACTGTACAAATACTTGCTGACACTAGTGCCAAGCTCATTGAAAGTTTTTTCATAATTTTATTTTTAATTCCTATCCTCCATAATTCTAATTAAAAAATGTAATCTTTAGTGTTACGGACGGATCATTGTGCTTACATACTATTGCTGAGTAGAGGGAGGCTAAAGAAATAAGAAATTTCTCCCTCATGCCCCTTATCTCTCTTAATCCGAAGATTCTCCATCCCTGCGCCCAAGTTCATAAATGCCAGCGCCCATACAAGCTAATATACCTGTACTAATTCCCCAACTCTCACCTAAACTAATTTCCAGACCCCAGTTACATAAAGCACCAACTACTAAAAAAGGCACGATACTGAAGAGAGAAGCGTAGAAAGCATTTTGAGATTCTCTGGCTTTACGAGTCTTTTCAAATTCTGATTGGCTAGTATAAAGCGATCGCTCGGCAAAGTTAAACCAGCGGTTGAGTTGCTCGATTACCCATTCATTAACTGGGGAAAAACCTAGATATAGCGCCAACGACCACAAACTCGCTCCTGCGATCGCGATCGTGTCTAACTCAAAACGGAAAGGTAAAATTTCAGTCAGCATTGCTTGGGGGAGTCCTGCAAAGGGTTAACTTTAGCTGTCAGTAGATGCCAAATAAACCTCTTGTGCAATTTTAAGCATAAAGGTTAACAAGATTTCAACTACTTAGAAACTCTCCCACTTCTTAGCTTTCAGAGTTTTAGGCTTTAGCTTTACGTCAGTTTATGCCTTATGTCAGTTGTGTTTTTCTCTGTGAAGTATGCCAGGAACCGGACTTGAACCGGTGACACGAGGATTTTCAGTCCTCTGCTCTACCAACTGAGCTATCCCGGCTGGGGCTTTTGTGAGCCACGATTAATCAATGTAGCAAACATCAAAGAATATAGCAAGGCCTTAAAAAAAAATATTTAGGCGGCTGTCAATTTCAACTTAAACCAGATGAAAACGGCTACAAATAGTAGAAACTGGACAAGAACAATACTTGGGCCAGAAGCAAGGTTGAAAATACCTGACACCATGATGCCAGCAATGCTGCTGATGGAACCAACAATCACCGACATGATTAGAAAGCGGCTAAAGTGGTGACTCATCAGTTTGGCGGTGGAAGCGGGAATAACCAAAAAGGCGTTTACCAGTAAAACGCCAACAGCTTTAATCGCTACAGCAACGGCGAGTGAAAGCAAGACCACAAAAGCATAGCGGTACAATTGAACGGGAACGCCTTGAACCTGCGCCACATCGGGGTTAAGGGTCAATAAAATTTGCTGTCGCAGGGTTGAGAGTAAAAATATACTACCTCCCACAAGTACTAGCAGGGTCAAAATCAAATCTGTGGTATCGATCGCTAAAATATCCCCAAACAGCACAGCCATCAAGCTGCCACGATATCCTTTAATTAAGCTTGTGAGAATTAAACCGATCGCTAATGCCCCAGATAACACTATGCTAAGTACGCTATCGCTCGCTAAGTCGCTTTTATCGATGAAGTAGAGAACAATAACACCAAAAACTAAGGTAAAAGGTAATAGCATCCAAGTAGGATTTACCTGTAGCAGCACACCTAACGCCACACCTACCAATGCTGCATGACCAACCGCATGGCTGAAAAAGGATAACTGGCGTAAGGTGACAAAACTACCCAACATCCCGCCAAGTATGCCCATCAACGCAGCACCTACGATCGCACGCTGTATAGAAGCAAGTTGTAATAACTCTAGCAAGTCATTGCTGCTGGCGATCGCAAGCCAAGCTATCTGACAATCATTGAAAAAATTCATACTTATGGGCATTAACTAATTCTGAGAGTCTAATTACAAATTATTTTAATGTTGGTGCTGATAGCGGCTGAAACCTGGGCCGTAGGTTGCTAACAGGTTTTGCGGTGAAAGGGCAATTTCTGGCTTACCAGTACAAACAATGCTTTGGTTTAGACAAAGCACGCGATCGCAATGGCGATTTACCATATCAATATCGTGGGAAACTTGCAATACTGTCCAACCTTCCTCCCGCTTTAACTCATTTAGCAAAGCGTAAAAATCTGCTGCACCTTGCACATCAACACCAGCAAAGGCTTCATCTAGTACCAATAGTTTCCGAGGCATTACCAAACAATAAGCCAATAAAACCCGCTTGAGTTGACCACCGCTAAGAGTACCAATAGCTTGATGCTGTAAATGATAAGCATCAGTTCGCCGTAAAGCTTCTGTTACTGCTGCCGATTTTTCTCGGTCTTGTCTCCACAGCTTGGAAAAAAATAAATCCCCCCTTTTACCTTCCTTAGCCCATCCCAGTCCTACCAATTCGCTGACAGAAATGGGAAAACTACGGTCAAAGATGAAATTTTGCGGCATATAACCCAACAAGTGACGTAAACGCCCCAGTCTTGCAATTGGGCGACCTAATATTTCAATCGTACCAGCACTTCGAGGTATCAAATCTAAAACCGCTTTTACCAGGGTACTTTTACCAGCACCGTTAGGGCCAACTATGGCTGTATCTGTTCCTGGTAATAATTCAAAGGAAACATCTCGAACAGCTAGATAGCTGCCTTGATAGACAGTTAATCCTTCTACTTTCAAAATAGCAATATCATTTGTCATTGGTTATTTTTCATTGGTTATTTGTCATTTGTCATTTGTCATTTGCAAAGGACATAGACGCGCTAGCGGCTTCCCGCAGGGTAGGACATCTGACAAATGACAAACCTATTTACAAGCTGTTTCTAGAGTTTGCAAGTTAGCTTGCATCGCTTTGAAATAATGCTGTGGATCTGTTTCGCCAGTTTCTAATGAATCTAGCGTCTGCAAAGTTAAATTTAAATCTTGGGATAGGCTGGTTAGAAGTTTGTTATCTACTCCTGGTTCACTAAATAAAGCTTTAACTTTGTACTTTTTCACAGCATTGACTGCATTTTGCACATCCGCTGGTGAAAGTTGATCTTCGGGAATTTGCACCACAGCAACTTGCTTGAGTTTATAGCGTTGAGCTAAATATGGAAACGCATCATGAAAGGTAATAAAGGTGCAACTAGGATTTTTTTGTAAAGTCTGTTGAAATTCGCTGTTTAAATTTTCTAATTCTTTAATATAAGCAGCAGCATTAGCTTCATAAATAGCTTTGTTCGCTGGATCAGCAGCAACTAATCCATCCCGAATATTTGTTACTTGCTGTTTTGCCAAAACTGGATCTAACCATACGTGTGGATTTCCTTGGGCGTGGCTGTGATTGTGGTCGTGGTCTTTTTCTTCTTTCGCTGTTTTCACAACAGGTGAGATTTCATTTAAGGGTTTAATACCTTTACTGGCATCAATTTCAGTTAGTTTTTTATTTTCGGCATTTTTGATAGTATTTTCCAGAAACTCCTCCAAACCTAAACCATTTTTTACTAACACATTCGCAGTAGCGATCGCTTTGACATTTTGTGGTGTCGCTTGATATTCATGTACCTCCGTACCGGGCGGCACTAAAATTTCTACATCTGCCACGTTTCCAGCTACCGCCTTAGTAAACAAATATATCGGCAAAAATGTCGCCACTACTTTAGTTTTTCCCGACTGCGCCGTTGGGGTAGAAGCAGGTTCCTGTACTTGCGGCGACTGTTCGGAAGTTGTTCCCTGATTCGGATTCGATTGGCTACAGCTAGCCATTGACAACATTAGCAGAGCAATTATAGACAAGATGCCGCTTCTTTGTCTGCCTGTTCTAAGTCCTCTGTAATTCATCATCACGGTCTTTTCCCCTCAAAACGGATGCTTGTTTTGCCTCTGTCATAATTCCTATTGACAATGAGACTGATTATTGATTTTATACTATAATAATTCTCATTCTCATTCACAGCACATCATATCATTCTGGATTTCCTGTGTAATGAATAACAACAACACTTTTGCAGACGGTACAGCCTTCTGCAATTTAGTTTTCCCTGAATAATTAGGATTTCTTGACTTTTTTTGTTAAAAAGTTTGCTTAGTTCTGATAAAATTACTGAGAAATATTTTCATGAAAAACACGTTTAAAAAAACGTGTTTTAGGTGTGAATTGGAGATTGGTGTGAGGAAAAAAATGCAAAAATTCTGTAAATATCTGCTGGTTAGTCCAGCAGTTTTTAGCGTAATGCTATTTGTGAATACTGCTGCATTTGCAGGTGAAACTTCCAGCAATTCTGAAATCAACCAACCGCAAGTTTTAGCCAATCCAGACACAAGAACTCAGAACATAGCCCCAGATCAGATAATGGGGCAAGTTACCTCCGTGTCTCAATTTTCTGACGTACAACCCACCGACTGGGCATTCCAAGCATTACAGTCGTTGGTTGAGCGCTATGGCTGTATTGCAGGATACCCAAATAGCACTTATCGCGGTAATCGGGCATTAACGCGATATGAGTTTGCTGCCGGTTTGAATGCTTGTCTTGATCGGGTTAACGAACTAATTGCAACAGCTACAGGCGATTTAGTTAACAAAGAAGATTTAGCCACATTACAAAAGCTGCAAGAAGATTATTCAGCAGAACTGGCGACACTTAGAGGTCGTGTAGATGCAGTAGAAGTACGCACTGCTGAATTGGAGGCGAATCAATTTTCAACCACAACCAAACTGCAAGGACAAGTTGTTGCTGTCGTTAGCGATGTTTTGTCAGGAAATACAGTCAACGGTGAAGAAATTACAGACGAGAACACAACATTAGGAGTACGGGCGCGAGTAGAATTTGTCACCAGCTTCACAGGACAAGATACACTCTTTACCAGAATCCAGGCTAATAATATTCTCAGCCCGAATATTGGTACACCAGAGGGTAACTTATTCTTTGCTGGCGAGGATGGTACTACTAATGCTGCGATAGATGCACTGTTCTACAGATTTCCTTTGGGCGAAAAAACACAGGTGATCGCGATCGCTAATGGAGGTGCAGCAGACGACGTTACCAGCACTGTCAACCTCTTTGACGGTGATGGTGCTTTTGGTGCTTTGTCTACCTTTGGTACACGCAACCCAATTTATAACCAAATAGGCGGCGCGGGGTTGGGAGTAACACACGAGTTTAGTGATAAATTAGCACTAAGTCTAGGGTACTTGAGTGGTACAGCGAATGACCCTACCCTTAATAATGGTTTGTTTAATGGTGCTTATGGTGCGCTGGCGCAGTTGACAGTTAAACCAAGCGATCGCATTTCTATCGGTTTAACTTACATCAATTCCTACAACCAACCACTACTCACAGGTAGCAATGCTGCCACTTTCCAGGATATAGCAGCTATCCAGGGTTTACCAGAAGATCAAGTAGGATTTTCCAGTAATTCTTACGGCGTCCAAGCATCCATTGGCATCACTGATAATATCGTTTTGGGTGGTTGGGCTGGATACACCAACAGCCAAAGTTTAAGAGGAACCAGTGGAGATGTTGATATTTGGAACTATGCTGTCACCCTCGGCTTCCCTGACCTCGGTAAAAAAGGTAACTTAGCAGGTATTATCGCTGGTGTGGAGCCAAAAGTGACAAGCTCTGACATCGCAGGATTGGCTAGTGATCCTGATACGTCCTATCATCTTGAGGCGTTCTACCAGTATAAGCTGAGTGACAATATCACCATTACTCCAGGAGTTATTTGGTTAACATCACCAGATCACAACAACGACAATGATGATGTTGTTATTGGTGCATTGAGAACCACATTTAGTTTCTAATTTTTAAAATCTTAAAAGAAGACGCAAAGGATAAATTTGCGTCTTTTATTTTGTGTGTAGTCTCACAAATAAAACTCCGTATTTTTGCTGGGATTGATATCTCAAAACACTATAGTGATTCTGAATATAGATCAATACAGTTCAGATAAGACCAAAACACTTGTAGAGACGGCGATTTATCGCGTCTTTATAACGATTTATCGGATTTTTGCGCTCTACAATTTCCATCAAAAAACCTTAACCGAACCGTATTGAGACTTGAACTTACTACCCATAAATGCTCAAAGTGTTCGTAGTGATTTATCAGATAACCAATGCATGGGTACTTTAAATACAAAAAGACCAGCCTCCCACAGCTGGTCTAGAAAATGTTTTTTTGCGTTGTCTTCTCAAGAGAGTTAAAACCCAATTGCGCGTTCCCAAAATGCAACGGGCAACTTTTCTTAACAATATTGTAACAGCCAACACAGATTTTTCTTGAAAATTCATCAAAAAAAGATATGCATAAAACTTAAAAGCCTCTATCTATCAGGAGAATTCAGCAGAGCGCAGGGTATAGATAGTGGAGGTAAGGGAGAAAACTTTACCTTGTCTCCCTCATCTCCCTTGTCCCTGCGCCAGTTTCAACCGATCAATTTCAACTTGACAGGCTACTGATGCTGGGAGCTATTTCTGCATCTGCTGATGTTTCGCCCACGCGGAGGATTTTAGCCCCCAACTGCTGCAATTTCATATCGAGTCGATCATAGCCGCGATCGAGGTGCTGTAGTCCTTGAATCGTGGTTTGCCCTTCTGCTGCCAGTCCTGCTATGACTAGCGCGGCTGATGCTCGTAAGTCTGTACCTAAAACTGGTGCGCCAGATAATTTTGGTACCCCCCGAACGAAAGCAGCGTTGCCTTTAACACGAATGTCTGCTCCCAAGCGATTCAACTCTGAGGCATGACGCAAGCGATTTTCAAAGACGGATTCGTTAATTACACTGTCGCCTTCTGCCAATGTCAGCAAAGCCATAAACGGTGCTTGCATATCTGTGGGAAAACCTGGATGGTATTGAGTTTCAATATCCGTTGCCTTAAGGCTTTCCGCTGGCAGAATATGTAATTGGTCAGGCTTTTCATCAATTATTGTCACTCCAATATCCCGCAGCTTGGCAATCACTGGGATGAGATGTTCTGGAGCCACTGGCGAGAGAAGAAGTTCTGAGCGGGTAATTGCTGCTGCTAACAAAAACGTCCCGGCCTCAATGCGATCGGGAATGATGCTGTAGTCAACAGAATGCAACTTGGGGACTCCTTCAATAATAATCCTGCTAGTCCCCGCGCCCTTAATCTTCGCTCCCATCGCGTTACAGAAGTTAGCTAGATCAACTACTTCTGGTTCTCTGGCAGCATTTTCGATGATCGTTTCACCCTCTGCCAGGGTAGCCGCCATCATCAAGTTTTCTGTCGCTCCAACACTGGCGATGTCTAAGTAAATCTTCGCACCTTTTAATCTCCTGCTGCTGCCAGGGACGTAGGCATTACAAATGCCATGCTCAATTTGTACTTCCGCTCCCATTGCTTGCAGTCCGCGCACATGCAAGTCAACTGGTCTAGCTCCAATAGCACAACCGCCTGGTAAGGGCATCTGCGCTACTCCCAGTCTTGCCAGAATGGCACCAATGGCGAAAAAACTCGCCCTTAACTGGGTAACTAGTTCGTAGGGAGCTTTTGATGTTTTAATCTCGCTGGCGTTGATGTCTAAAATGTCACCTTGTCGTGTTAATTGTACACCCAAGGCCGATAACACCTGACCCATCCGCTCAACGTCCGCTAATAAGGGGACATTGCGGATACGACAATCGCCGGGACACAGCAAGGCTCCAGCCATGATTACCAATGCTGAATTTTTTGCCCCGCTAATTTTCACATGACCCCGCAAAGGATGCCCACCCCAAATTTGCAAGACTGAGGAGTCTGCCTCTGGAGCAATTTTGGCATCTGGTAAGCTGGTAGAAGGATTAATAAGCCTACCTCCAAAAGTAATACGTATTTTATATGTTTGAAGTTGGTTTTGATTCTACAGTAAAGATTCAAAATGTCCACGTTTTAGGGCAACGTCTTGGATAAAAAAATTGTTTTTTGGGTAAATAATCCGGGCTGAGAATAAGTAACAGCAAGCATTTTGAGCTTTTTGAAAATTTTCAAAAAAAGAATGAATAAGTAGCATTTTTAAGCAAAAAAAAATACTCAGTAAAATAACTTAAGTGTTCTCTAAAAATCAATGCTCTACTGTTGAGTTAATATTTTTATTTGACCGATCTCCTAAAAAACTCGTTTACAATTTGAGCCTTTTAACAAGGCGTTACAATTTTACTTGACAAAGGTAAAACATAACGCAATAATAAGAAATTGTCGATAAGCACAAATGCCAGCGGAACTGGCGGAATTGGCAGACGCGCTAGATTCAGGTTCTAGTGCCGCAAGGCTTCCGGGTTCAAGTCCCGGGTTCCGCATATCATCAATTTTGGATTTTAGATTGCCAATTTTGGATTAATCTAAAATCCAAAATCTAAAATCTAAAATCGTGTTGACCAGTTTACAAAATTCCCTAGTCAAGCAAATTCGCAAGCTGCATTCCACAAAGGAGCGGCACAAGCAGCAGTTATTTTTACTAGAAGGGACGCACCTGTTAGAAGAAGCTTGTGCGGTGAATTACCCTCTAGAAACAGTGTGTTGTACCCCAGATTGGCAAGCAGCCCATTCCTCACTTTGGGATGAAGCTTGTAGTAGATGCGATCGCGCCGAAATTGTCAGCAGAGAAGTTTTGGATGCGATCGCGACCACAGTCCAACCTGATGGTGTGGTGGCAACGGCAAAACGAGGCCAACAGCAAACTCAAATACCATTTACTGGTTTAGTGCTAGCTTTAGAAACCGTACAAGATCCCGGCAACCTGGGTACGATGATTCGTACTGCTGCCGCCGCCGGAGCATCAGGGTTGTGGGTAAGTGAAGATAGTGTAGATTTAGATAGCCCCAAAGTTCTACGTGCTTCAGCAGGGCAATGGTTTCGCCTAGCAACAGCCGTAACCGAAGATTTAAAAGCGACAGTGCAAGAAAGTCAGCAAGCAGGAATGCAGGTAGTGGCAACTTTACCGAGTGCGACTTTAACTTATTGGGAAGTGGACTGGCGAAAACCCAGTATGATTTTACTGGGAAATGAAGGTGCTGGATTGTCGGCAGATTTAGCAGCGATCGCAGATCAGCAAGTCAGAATTCCTTTGAGTCCTGGAGTGGAATCTTTGAATGTGGCGATCGCAGCCGCTTTAATGTTGTACGAAGCTCAACGGCAATTGATTTGCCAGTAGGCAAATCTGAGTAGTTCACCTTTTTACCCCAATTGGGTTTTTGTTTTTTCTTCGAGATATTGTTCAATATCAGCAACTGCGTCCTCAAGAGCCGCTAAATCAATATCTATCAAGTCTTCGTCGAGTTCTACTTCCGTGAAATTACTAGTATGCAGTTGGGGGATCTCTTCTTCCTCAATTGAAATTTCTTGTAAGATATCCTCCAACTGTTCGAGGGATTGTTGAAACACTTGATCAGCGGCGCGGCGCTGTTCTGGCTGGCTTTGCTCCATAATATTAATTTGAAAATCCTGATTTACTGACTTAATTTTGATTCTAGTTCCTACGGATTTAAATTTTGCACTTATAACATCATAGTTGTGTGCTGTATCAACTTTAGCAGTGCTTATCAAGAATATCGATAGCTGTCTCCAATTAAGAGGAGCCAGAATTCAGAATTCTGAATTGCTTATTACTCTACCGATAAAGGGATAGAGTAATAATCAAGGAAAAAGATTCAGCGGCGCTATCGCCCAGTCGTACAGAATTTATTCTGTTAGCGATAGCGGGGCGTTTAGCCCATTCTGACTCCTGAGTTCTGAATTCTTCTTCATTTGATAGACTATCCTAAATTTGAAATTATAAAAACTGGTAGCTCAGGGCTGATAACTAACTATGAGTGAAGCCTTATTCTGTATCGAAAATCTGCGAGTTGCCTATCCTGCACGGAGTGGAGAAGAAGCAAGCTGGGCGGTTGATGATGTCTCTTTCACCTTGAAACCAGGTGAAAGAATGGGATTAGTGGGAGAATCAGGTTGTGGTAAATCAACTATTGGACGGGCAGTAATGCGTTTACTACCAGCCTCTAGTCGTGTTGAGGGACGCGTGACATTTCAAGGACAATCGGTGTTTGACTTGACACCTAACCAGTTGCAGAAATTTCGGGGAGAGGCGATCGCGTTAATTTTTCAAGATCCCATGACACGTCTCGATCCACTGATGACGATTGGTAAGCATTGTATCGAAACCCTCCAGGCGCACTCACCACAATTATCAACGCGGGAAGCGAAAGAAAAAGCACTTGCTACTTTAGCTAAGGTGAATATTCCCGCTAGTCGTTGGAATCAGTATCCTCATGAGTTTAGCGGTGGAATGCGCCAACGGGTAGCGATCGCCTTAGCTTTACTCCTCAATCCCAAGTTAATTGTTGCTGACGAACCCACAACCAGTTTAGATGTCACTGTTTCCGCACAGATATTGACAGAATTAACTCGCCTGTGCGGTGAAGAAAACATGGGATTGTTGCTGATTTCTCATGATTTAGCAATGGTGGCTGAGTATTGCGATCGCATTGGCGTGATGTACAACGGCAAAATGGTCGAAATGGGTTCTACAGAAACCGTATTTAGACAACCTCAGCATGAATATACGCGATCGCTTTTAAAAGCAGCTTTACATATTCAAGCAGTAAATGATAGTGGAGAATTGATAATTGCCAATGACGGAGAAAAGCAATTACCGATTATTAATGAGAAATCCCCAATTTTGAGTGTTACAGAACTCAAGCAACATTACACCATAGAACCTAACTTTATCGAACGACTGTTTAATACACAAACGCAGACAATTAAAGCAGTAGATGGAATCAACCTGGATCTTTATCCAGGAGAAATTCTCGGCTTAGTTGGGGAATCAGGTTGTGGTAAAAGTACGCTATCACGAACAATTTTGCAACTAATTCGTCCCACTAGTGGCAAAGTTGAGTTTTTAGGACAGGATTTAACTAAACTGTCGCGTCAAGAAATTCGTTCTTCACGGCGACAAATACAAATGGTCTTTCAAGATCCTCATGCTTGTCTCAATCCAGCCATGACAGTGGGACAAAGTATTGCAGATCCTTTATTTATCCATAATCTTGCCAATCCTACCAAGGCAAAAGAACAGGTTTTGTGGATGCTAAATAAAGTCGGGTTAACACCGCCAGAAGTTTATTATGAGCGTTATCCCTCAGATTTATCTGGTGGACAACAACAAAGAGTAGCGATCGCTCGTGCTTTGATTACTCACCCTAAACTTTTAATCTGTGATGAACCCGTGAGTATGTTAGACGCCAGTGTGCAGTCGCAAGTGCTGGATTTGATGTTGCAATTAAAAGAAGAGTTTGAGTTAACTTATCTATTCATCACTCACGATCTTTGGTTAGCTCGATTTTTGTGCGATCGTATTGCCGTAATGAATGGCGGTAAAATTGTCGAACTCGGTCTTACAAAAAAGATTTTTGCCAATCCTCAGCATCCTTATACCAAAACCTTACTAGCAGCTGCCCCATTACTAGCACGCGCTTAACTAAGTAAAATTAGGAGTTAGAAGTTTTAAACTCCTAACTTCTGTACAGACGCGATTAATCGCGTCTCCTAACTCTCTTCCCTTCCCTCAAGTAATTTAGTTCCTTCTCCACTCGATCCATATAGCTCAACAAACCTTTTAAACAGCAACGCACTCTCGTGATTTGAAGTCCTACTTAAGTTGAATAAACGCTCTATATTTTTATCAGCTAAAGCTTTTAGGTACGGCAAATCTTCAAAAAGTGTCAAACAAGAAGCAAAATGCAATATTATTTGTAATAATGGCTTTGGCCACTCTAAGTCACTATAAATATCTATAAACAACTGATGTTCTGAGTCAGTTAAAGGGAAAGCATTAAATATCACAATTATCCTTTTGTGATTATAGACTGGAATACTCAGTTCAACAGTGTAGGGAGTATGTAATATTAAATCCACATCCACAGTTGGCTGCCGCCAAATTCTCAAAGGATTAGCTGGTGAATCTAATATCGTTTGAAATGTGATTTTACCACCAACATTTGTAGTTTGAAACTGGCTGATATTAAGAATTTTAAGATTATTAAGGCTAAATCTATGAACTGTTTCTAAATGTTTTAAGTTCAATAGATGATAAATTTGGCAAATATAGGGGAAAGGTAAAATATACTCCTGGCTAATCATGTGTAGCTTTCTTATTTGCAGCTTGTTAGCTTGAGTACGAGCGAGATATTCTTGATATTGGGTGGGGTCTAAATCATTGCTATTGAAGCTTTCTTCTGGCTTTAAATATAGCCAACTCATAAAAAAGAAAGAGGCTGTAAATAGCTGAAATATTTCTATAGCAGATAAAGAACCATCGGCAAATACAGCTATACTTCTATCGGTTATCCCGAAAAGCCAAGATGGAATACCAAAAAGCCAAATGCTATTTTTTATTTTATCTATAAAAAGCGCTATTTCGACAATATTTGGAATATTACTATCTTGATTTTTTAAACAATTAATAGACATAACAGGTTCACTTAATTTTAATCTATAGATTTGATGCTTATGTGTATGCTTATATTTATATTGATTAATTTTAAGGACTTATTAATGGTGACAACCTCTATCTTGAGTTATATATAAAACTTGTACTGATTAATACGAACTTAAAATCAGTTTTGTAAATATGACTGCAAAATATAATTTAGTGTTAGACATAAACCTAAATTCTATATGTATAAAAACATAATTGAATTGCCTGTAAATCTTGCTAATAAAGGATTTATACGTTTTCAAAGGATAAAAGCTTATAGTAAAAATGTTGCTGCAATATTTATGTACACTGAATTTTAAAAAAACAAATTATCTCAACAGTAAAAAAATACTATATAAATATTCAGAGAAAAGATTTGATTTTTCCTGACATAATAGAACTATCTATTTCTTTAGGATGAATGCTGAACGATGCGTTAGGAATAAAACTTAGAATTTAAAAGTAAGGAGTTATAAAGTCTCTCTGTTACACAAAATACAGTAGGTAGTGCGTTTGAATTTTCCTCTAGTTATAGCAACGGTGGTGTCTTTCGTAGTGGTCTATCGCATACTTGCTAGTAGAGTTAGCAATTATCTGATGTAAGGTACGAGTCCCCTACCTGGTAAAGTATCTGTGACAATCACGATAGAATCCGTAGAATTGCTACTGTTAACACTGTATTATTTTTAAATATTTTCTGAAGATTTTTTCCGAGACAGTATCAATGACTATTCGCCATGCGACTGAAACTGACTTGCCTGCAATTGTGGCAATTTACAACACCGCAATTCCCAGCCGCATGGCAACCGCTGACTTAGAACCAGTATCAGTGGAAAGTCGCCTTGCTTGGTTTAAGGGGCGATCGCCTTCACAACGGCCACTTTGGGTAATTGAAGTAGATGGAGTAATCGCTGGATGGCTTAGTTTCCAATCCTTTTATGGGCGACCCGCTTATAGTAAGACTGCCGAAATTAGTATTTACATAGCCCCTAGCTTTCATCGGTGTGGCTTGGGACGGCAACTCTTAGCACAAGCAATTAACGAAAGTCCTAGTTTAGGTATAAAGAGCCTAGTTTGCTTCATCTTTGCCCACAATCAGCCCAGTTTAAAACTCTTTGAAACGTTTGGCTTTCAGCGCTGGGGACATTTACCTAACATTGCCGAACTTGATAGTGTTGAACGGGACTTAGTGATCATGGGACTACGAATTAGTAAACCTGTTGTTTAAAGCGATCGCACAAGTGATGATCCGCCTCATTTTATTTAAATTACAATCCTCATACTCAAATCCAGCCACTTTGACTGAGTAATCGGCGCACTGCTCGAAATATAGTCAACACCCGTTTCCGCCACAGCGCGAATCGTTTCCAAATTCACATTCCCCGAAGCTTCAATTTTCACTCGGCTATCCTGCTCACGAATCAACAGCACCGCCTGACGCATCATATCCAAAGGCATATTGTCCAACATAATAATGTCAGCCTTGTGCTGCAAAGCTTCTTTCACCTGCTCTAAACTTTCCGTCTCAACCTCTATAGTCAAGGGATAAGGAATCTGAGAACGAATACGGGTAACAGCTTCTCCAATTCCCCCAGCAGCAGCAATGTGATTATCCTTAATCATCACTGCATCATCCAATCCCATACGGTGATTAATTGCTCCACCCAAGGCAGTCGCGTACTTTTCCAACAGTCTCAGCCCTGGTGTCGTTTTACGCGTATCCACCAACTGAGCAGGTAAATCTGCAATTTTCTCTACATATATATTAGTGAGCGTGGCAATCCCACTCAACCGCATAGCCAAATTGAGCGCCACTCGTTCCCCCATCAGCAGCGCATCCAGCGAACCATGAATTTCAGCTACTACCTGTCCCGGCTCACACCATGCACCTTCAGCCGCAACCGCCACAAAGCTGACTTTTTCATTCAAAATCTGAAACACCCTAGCTGCAACTGGTAAGCCAGCAATTATCCCAGAAGCTTTAGCGATCCATTTAGCAGAGCCTAGCGTCACATCTTCTACTAGTAGCGTATTTGTAGTGCGATCGCCTCTGCCAATATCCTCTATCAACCAGCCACGTAATAGTGGATCTAAAATCAGCCACGGCGGCAAAACACCAGAATTCTTCACAACTTTAATTGCTTCCTTAGTGACTTTCAGGAATACTATAGCCTAAAACCCTTACTCGCCAAGGCTTTGATAGTGACTGAAAACAATCCCAAAAATATTTTGGAAAAAGTAGTTGACACAATGAATTAGGTTCGCTATATTGAATAAGTGCCTGAAGCGGAGCGCGAAAGAGCGACGCCTGAAGGACACCGAACCTTGAAAATATTATAGTTTGAAAGCCATTATACAACAAGTGGCCTGCGTCAAGCAAATAAAGAGAACTAAGCTGGAGTTTTAAAAGAGCAGCTAATTGAGCTATAGAGCTTTCCAATACAAAACGGAGAGTTTGATCCTGGCTCAGGATGAACGCTGGCGGTATGCTTAACACATGCAAGTCGAACGAAATCTTTCGGGATTTAGTGGCGGACGGGTGAGTAACGCGTGAGAATCTGCCTTCAGGTCTGGGACAACCACTGGAAACGGTGGCTAATACCGGATGTGCGGCAAGGGGAAGAGAGAACAG
>NZ_JAWJTF010000399.1:0-1601 GCF_048836525.1 Nostoc sp. CALU 546 | reverse complement strand
TTTCCGAGTCACCTTTTTTAGTGCCGTAAGAGAGAAATCCTTTAGTCTTTTGGACTACCTGATACCGCCATCTACTTCCCAATGCCACAACTCATTTAGTAGGATTCCTATAGTCGAATAGTTCAGTTTATAAAGTTAGCATACACAAACGATATAAATTGATCACTATCTCTTTAACAATTTTTGAAGTAAATTGGTCATGAATGCTGAGGTGGTTATTCGTTTTAGAAAGAGAAACTGGAGCAAACACTCCACAGTATAAATGAAAGGTTATTAAAACATGGATTTTATTAATCAAGCACAGAAGTTGGCAGATACGGTTAGAGATAAAGCTCAAGAAGCAGCCAACAATGTAGTAAATGGGATGGATGAGGTAGTTGATGGAATCAAGAACGCTACTAGTGAGATGACTACTTCAAGTATCAATGCAGTTAATGATTTACAAAATTTGTCAACCATCGCAGCACAGTCAGGTTTTCAAACTGTTCAAAATGTTAGTAAAACATTTCAACAAAATGCTGTTGGAGTTGCCGCATCTAGTATGGTTATGGCTGATGCTTTGCAAAATTTACCAAAGACAGCTGCGGAATTAGCCCAAGAGATGCCCAAGATTGCAAATAGGCTGAGATATCGTGCTGGTGTTCGCGTGGGAGACTTACCTCGCTCTGATGCAGATGTCATGAAGCTTTTTGATAAAATTCCTGGTACATCAAAGTTTGGAGGTAAAGAATATACAATTCGTCAATTTCTTAGAGATAAGCATGGTAGCCACATCAATCCACGTTCTAAAGGTGGATCGAATGCTGCTGATAATATCCTTTGGGAAGTAGGTGTTGACAATCTCCGCCGAGGTGCCAAAGTAATGACCGTTGGCGAACAGTTTTATATTCGGGTTTATAATGCGGTAGATTCTATTGTCAGCAATTCTGGAACAATCGCCAAACTTGGCATTACTGCAACAGGAACAGCTATTCTCACCCAGGTTATAGTAACGGCAATTTCCTACTCTTTGGATCTTTATCGGGGTGATATTACTGTTGAAGAGTATAAAAATCTAGTTTTGGAAGCAGCAAAGGCAGCAGGTATTGCAACACCAATTGTTTTTTTGGTTTTGGTGGCTGTGTTAGCTTTATTTCCAGAATTTACAGTCATTTTGTCGGCACCAGTTGTTGTCGCAGGTTTCAATGCTTTATTTGGTATTAGTATTGCTACACCCATCATTCAATCGCTAGTTCGTCATGTCGAAGCTGGAGGTTTTGGGATAGAAACTGCTGATGCTTACAAGAGTGCGTTTGATGGTTCTGCGCCCTGAATTTACATTTAGGGACTCGCGCCAAAATAAAGTACCAGTTGAAAACCCTAAATCCATCATAAAACGGTAAAACCTGATTGGTATATCGGTACATTATTTAATTGCAAGTCCCTTACAGCAGTTTTCATGTATTTGAACCACATCTATCGTAGGGGCACAGCATTGCTCATTGGTGTCAACTTAAGCTAGAAATAGCTTTACTGCGGGCTTCATAACCCGCCAAAGAATGAATTCTCTGGCTCATAGCTCAAAGTCTACTGAAGTAGACTGAATATTTTTGGGGATTCTC
>NZ_JAWJTF010000166.1:0-11772 GCF_048836525.1 Nostoc sp. CALU 546 | reverse complement strand
CATTATGATTCAAAGCATATTAGCGGAGCGTAACGCACCATTCCCAGTTTAATCAGAATTACAGGTTATTAAATTTGCATTCCTAAATACAGTACCAAATAGCCTAGACTTCAATTGGCACAGTAAAAATAAGGTTTTTCGGCGATTTTCATCTCATAGAGCAATTTTATTTTTGTAACCCTTTCGGAGTAAGGCTTTCAGACGTTACGTGGCGGCTCATGACAGGCTCGCTACTTTTACCCCATTTAACGCAAATGATGCAGAAATTTTATCCAATCACTCCTGAAGATTTCTAATTGACATAATTGACCTTTAAAGCCTCGATACTCAATTGTTGCACTACAAAAGTATGTTTCCATTAGTTGAACGCTCTTAATGATTCCGACTTGCCACTTGCGAACACTATCGTTGAAAAACTCAATTTTATCCCCAACTTTCAATTCCGGGCGAGATAATTCGCTTTCTCGTGCATTTATCAATTCACCATCTTGTCGAGGAGAAAATCCAGTCACAGCAGGGGTGTCCTGGCTGTCCACCCCGTTTTCGGCAAGATTTACTTCCTGGACAGGCTCAAACCCAGTCACAGCAAGGCTGTCCAGATTGTCCACAAAGTCATTGGGGACTGAAGGGTTATCAATTACATCAACGAATTGATTAACTTCACTTTCATTATTTTCCTCATCTTTTTTTTGCAATGCTAATTCTTGGGGGGGGACAATTGGACAGGGTGGACAGCCCTGCTGTGTAAGGCTTTCAGCCTGTCCAGGGTTAAGTCCAGGGGTATTTGGTGGGTGGACAGGGTGGACAGGTAAGCTGTGTAAGGGTTCTGGGGTTTTGATAGGGTGAAAAAACTCCTCGAATTCTTCTATTCCCCCTTCAAGGCATTTATCTTTAAAGCAATACCAAAATTCTGCTCTTGAAAGTGAAGAATCCGGTGGCCCCTCCGGTACTTTCATCTCAAAGACCCCAGCCAGTGGTTCAATGAATGCAAAGTGGGACTGAATTCTTTCACGCTTTCCGTTGACCGTGGGTGTCCAGCTACGTTCCTTGAAGTTGTGGGGCAAGACTGTTTTTAAATGGCTAATAAATTTGGACATCCCCAAAGGAGCATAACCATGTTCCCGGCAGTAAAGTACATACCAACTGTGTAAACGACTTTGTGGGATAAATGTTTCGGTCGTTGAAGGGCGTAAGCACAAGTCTACAAAGGATTTGGTCGAGTCCCCGTACAAAGATGCCTCTAGCGCCAGATTCTTCGCCCGATCTGAAGAAGGTGGCGATAACAAAATGCGATCGCGTTCTGCTCGTGGCATTGCTAAAGCCCAAGAAATTATGTCCGACTTCACCTCTTGTAGCTTCAGCCACAAGGTTGGGTCAGGGGTTATATCTCGGTTTTTTACTGGGATTGGGTAAGCTCGACGCATCCAGCCGTCGCCAGCATTTTCGATTTGTAGATGACTTACAGAGGCAACCCAAAACCGAATGTACCACTGGATTGAATAAGCTACTGGATTGAATAAAGCGCGTCCGCTCATTGGCCCATTGTCAACTAATTCGTAAAAAGCTCGGACTCCTTCGGCATAACCTCCTACATCAGGAAATCCAAATATCCGCTTTCCACTTAAATATTGATGCCGTCCTTCCGGTGTAGAAATATCCGCAAAATGTGTGGCGCTACTAGAGCCGGACTCGCCAAATAAACTACTCCAAAACCTTCCCAATGTCCCCTTGCCCCCACCACTTAAGCCAATTAAGTGGGGAAACCGACCATAAGGGGCGGTTGGGTCTAAAAACATACTCGTGAACGCCCGAATCACTTCAACCAATTCTGACCCAAAGCTTTCATTTAGAAATTTCAGAAAAACTTCTGGGCATGGTTTGTTGGCTTCATAATCGTGAGGAATGATATTAGTGAGGTAAAAATCTTTGCGATGAGGCATTTGTTCACCAGTTCGCAAATCAACAACACAATTGTTAAACCCTAATAAATGAGTATTGGTTGGCAGTGGTTCTGCTGGTTCTAAGCGACTGCGGCAATATTTAAAGGCAGATTCCTTGTGTGCGTTAGTTTCGTAAGGTTTGGTTATTCTCCAACCAAATGTCTTTGTGTAAGAGAGCTTGTAAGCGGATTCTCCAGCGTCAGCGAGGAGCTTGTAAGCTTTATTATCATCTTGGTGCTGCCATTGCTTATTCTCTTGTGACCACTTGTAAAAGGATGAATTCAGTACCATCCATTCAGTTTGAGGAAAGATTTTTCGGTAAGCCCAGCCATCAAAAGTACCCGCCGTCACGCAGTTAGAGTAGGGTAAATTCATGGCAGTGCATACAGGCAAGTAAAATGCCTCTGGGTCTGCTGGATCAATATCTATTTTGGAATTAGATAAATCCGTAACTTCTTTTTCAATACTTTCAGACTCTGCCAACTCAAGCGATCGCTGCGCTACGGCCGCGTGAATCTCCTGCTCTAACCGACGGATAAATTCTGGTGTTTCCATCTGCCCCAAGATTTCTTTGATGTCACTTGATTTATATGGTAAATCGGGGCAGATGTCGTGAGGGTTAATTCCAATAAATCCAATTCCCACCTCGGCTGCACAGTCCTGGCAGGTCTGGAGTTTCTTTAGCCCAGTGTCATCGGGGTCATGCAGAAAAACGATTAATCCTATGCCTGCTTCAATTGCGCGTTGATATTCGGGCGTGATAGTCTTTTTATCCCATCCACTGCCTTGGAATGTAATTCCAGCAAGACCATGTGCGCGACCAACTTCTACGCATCCCTCGCCTTCATGCTGGAGTAGTGCCGGGGTTCCTGTCACAGATTTAGCAGCAGCGATCGCTTCATCAATGCGATATGCTCCCCAAGGCAAATCGCCTTTTTTCATTTGGGGTGTGCCATCTGAAAGCCTATGCCATTGCCGAAAGGTTTTGCTGTAACCTTTCTCCTTATTGGCATCTGGCCACTGGTAGCGAACTATCCATTGCGACTCTGAGTAAGGATAAATTGTTTCGGTGGCACTGCCCTCAACATCTTTTGGTGGTTTACTCGTTAATTTTTTCGGTTGGGGTATATCTGTTACAGTAGAGGTCAACATCACCAAACCTAATTCACCATCTGGAATTGGTGCTGGTTTGGGCAAGATTCTCTTGGGTTTGGCAGCATTTTGGTTTAGAGATGGAGTGTAATTAGCCCCTGCCCTTTCTGCCACCACTTCAGCCCAAGGTTTGATCGCCTCTCTGATGTCCTTACACTCACAATTATTGAAGCATCTGTACTTCCCGGTTTCTGGGACAATAGATAAGTCATTCCCGCCACAAACTGGACAAATAAACTTATTTTTCTCTCTGGCTGGTTCTAGCTGATCTTGAAAATTTCGGATGTCGAAGGAGGCGAACGCCTGTTGATTGGGGAATTGTGCAACCATTACGCGATACCTCCTTGAACATTATTTAATTTTTGACAATTGCTTAATACATAAGTTGGCGATTGTTTCGGTTGAGTCAGTGCATAGGATCGCTTGCGATCGCTGTTCCAGACTGTAAAAGACAAGATTGAGTAGCACCAGTCTGGTTTACCGCAGTGGGGGCAAGCGTTACCAATAGTTGCGAATAGCAGCTTGTTGGTAGCTGAGGTATGAAATAGCTGTTTTTGTGACACTTTACAAATCCTCCAGTATGTGTAGTGGAGGAATTGGAGCTATCCCGAAAGTAATCTTCTACAACTTCCAGAAATTTAATCTGGTAAAATTCCTGGTTGCCGTTTTTTGTGTAGCCAGTGTTACAATTGCTTAACACTCCAAAATGTTTGATAAGATTACTATTAGGGATATTAATTAGGCGTGACACCCAATCCCCCAATTCCAATGGAATCAATTTTGAAAGCCCCGTTGTCCACACTGGACGAAGGGGTTTTCAACTTTTAGCCTATTTGTATTGGGCTAACCAAGCCCTAACAAACTCGATTACTTCCCCCTCTTGAATCACAAACATAGTACCTTTTCTCCTAAGAGCCAGAATTCTCATACTTCCCACGGATGAATATAAATGTTCATTGAGATTTGAAGCCGCTCTAGTAGGAGGCCATAGGGCTAAAACTTTTGCTGTTGGCGTTTTTGTAGCTTCACGAGAAGACATTGCGAACAAGTCTCTGTTTTTGTTAAGCCACTTTTCGTAATCAGCCAACTCAAGTAGTGGACAAGGTTTCCAGGTTGTCAAACCATTCTTATCCTTCTTTCTGAGTTGTAAAGCTTCCCTGGCTTCGTTGTAGACTACCTCCCTATCTCCTATCGAACGAATGGAGATAAACAGGTGAGTTGTTCGTGGAAATCTAATAAACAAGTCAATAGGGTTTTTCTCTCCTCCCGGAAATGGAAAGATTTCTATCCCCTGGCTTTTAAACTCTTGTAAAAGTAGGTCGGTTAATTTTTCCAACCGTGCAAGTTTTTGAATGATCACCAACGGTTTGTAAGCCAATGCAAAAGCAGCCCAGGCAGCCGGATTAATGAAGCTGCCAGATACCAGCGCAGTACCACCAACTGCTAGAGCAACAGTGGAGTAGTAATTTTTCGTCTCCCTAATCCACTTTAATGCTGCTTCGTTATGCAGGGGGAGTTGAAAATCGCTTTGTGGGTCTTTCACGGCTAACATGGCGAACTCAAAATTAATAATGTGAAATTAGCAACTTTCTTTACTGATACTAATACTTGGCACTGTATTTTTGAATCAATAGCCATTTATTAGACTCTTTATCCAGTGCTGACAGTAGGTTTTTCTGGTTGGGTGTTATCGTTTACTCCTCTGTTTTTTCTAGCTTCTGAGATTTTGATTTTTTGGTATGTCTGGCTGCGATCGCTTCTCCAAGCAGAATAGCTGCCATTTGGCTTTTAGTTCTCATCTCTTCATTAGCAATCTGCTCTAGCGCCTCCCAAGTTTCATCTGGAATAATTGCATTTAACTTTTTACTCATTAAGTCAGAACTCGTTTGCTCACCTGACATCATGATATGCTCTCTTGTCCGATCACATACGATCTTATCATCTACAATCACATCATGATGTGATATGATGTGATTGTCAGCCAAAAACAGTCACCCAACAAAGGCAATAGAAGCCAGAAAGTGATGCTATGGCTTGCCTCTAACTGGATATCTGGATTTATCGTGATTTGACTAAAAATCAACGCCAAGCCAGAAAAAACAAGACTTTAACAATTATCTGAACCATGACAGCTATATATTCCAATGCCAAAAACTGGCTAGTTCAAGCAGACTTGTTAGCCAAATCAGGGCTAACTGACCTTATCGCCGGAAAAGACTCAGGTGCAGGGTATGGCAAGGCAATCATCGGTGATTTTTCGATCATGATGCCAGCCGCATACTCACTTGTTCGCAACCGCAACATCATGCACCACGAAACCATCTCAAAAGATGGGGCATGGGTGCGTTATGTACAAGGAACGCGGCTTGACTTAAAAGATATTCAATTTTTCTGGGGCAGTGCGGCTCTAGCTCAAAGTGACCATACCTTGCTGCACGAAGATAAGGCGAAAAAGGCAGAACTGGCACTAGAAAGCATCCTTGCAGACTTAGCAGTTCTTAATATTCCCGATGGGGTCAAACTTTCAATTAGTTTGAGCAACCACAACCCAGAACGTTGGGCGACTGAGATTAAGCGCAGAGTTGAAGGGACTCACACCTTTGAACATCTGCACCCTGTAACCCGTTCCATTGTCACCAAGACAGTTGAGATTTTAGTCACAGGCATTTATCCCGAAGGTTTTGGAAGCATTGCCCACTGCTTATTCGGTGAAGCATCCCTGGTACTTGACCCCTCAGAATTAGCGATCGCTCTTGATATCGGTTCATCCACTTGGCTTGTAACCGTGTTTAACGGCAGTGGTGCAGTGATTGACCGTCACCTGATTGAAGGTGGAGCCGGTGAACTGCACAGCATGATTGCAGAATCTCTCGACAAACGAAACGACCGAGTAAGTCTGCTGTCCAAAGATGTGAAGCACTCGCCCAGTCTCGTTAACCAAGGGATTATTGAAGGCACTTTCACTTATGGAGGCAACCACCTGACAGGTAAGAAGTTTGAAACCGAGTACAGCCAGTGTCTAGATGAATGGTGGAGTACCAAGATTGAGAAATTCGCCAACTTTGTGACTGCTGGTAATTACCTGGATAGAGCGAAATACCTTGTCGCCTGGGGTGGGGGTGTTTCCTTGCCAGTGGTGGATCAAAACCTAGCCGGTTTAGGTTTTGTGGTCTTGAATAATCCCCAATTCATCAATGCCTTGGGGTTGAAACTATTAACTCAAATATCTTTGGGAGCCTAATCAATGAACTATGAATCTCGGCGTATAACCATCTCCTACCTAGCAGTAATTGAATTGTGCAAGATTTTTGATTTACCCCAAGATGCACCGACACAAGCATTATCAGCAGGTGTAGAGAAGCTGATTTTTCAACACGGCAATGTGCAACCATCGCCCAAAGTTGAAACAGCGCAATCTACACAGCCCAATAAATCGGCACTTAGCGCAATGGTCACTAATTTTAAAGGGGCAGCATGACCAAATCCAGATTCAGAAACACGGTTTTAGGCATTGGAGCAACAGCAGCAGCGATCGCTTTTGGCTATTTCGGAGTCCAATACTTCGGTAAAAACAATATGTTCACCATTGCCGCAGCCGTGGGTGGCGCAGGGGCTATCAGCTATGTACTTCAAAAGCCGAACCAGCCACAAGCGCCAAACAGTGAGCCAGAAGCCCCAACCGCACCGATAAAAGCCCAAAGGAGAAGAAACAAGTCATGAGCGACCAAGACACCCAAAAGACACAACCAAGCCTAACAACAACCGAAATAATGACCATCATCCTGGGTTGCGAACAAACTCTTAGGTTCGTGCAAGCATCGCCCAATTACAAACAGATTGAAGCATCGGAGCGATTCAGTACATCGAATGACTTAAAGATGGGTGATGCCGTTCAAGCCTTGATGGAGATTCACGAAGCAATCCTAAATATTGAGTTCTATTCGCAAGTTTGAGGGAGCAAATGCTTTTAACGACAGCCTTGCAACGTAACCACCTTTACGAATTCCGTGGTCAACAACTGCGCTACAGCCATCGGTCTAATTGTCGAGTCAATGCCCCTTTTATATTCAATGACTCGAAAGCTAGACGCTTTGAACTAAGCCAAAACCAAGTGCAGAGGGAGGTTTTTGAACTTGTTGAATTTTGTGAGAACTGATGATGAAGCGATCGCATCTGCCGGCAAGCTTGGCGATCGCCTAATCAGGATGTATCTCTCGCCGCAAAACGAAAAGTACACAAGGATTCTAACAAATGACACTTGACTACAAAAATCCCAACGATTGGGGCAAATCACCTCTGACTGACTCCGCCCTGAGATTAGAGCAGTTCAAAGCAGAAAATCCTGAAGAATGGGCAGCAATGATTTCGGCTGATATTGAGGCGCAAAACCCGCCAATATTCGAGAGTGAAGATTACCCACCCTTCACCGGGACGGAATTTCTAGCAACTCATTCAACCATTGATGACCATCCATACTCTGCTGCATTTGGTCAATTCTTGGGTAATGGGATTGACCCTGATATTGCAAATACTTTGGCATTTGGTGAGAACAGATTCGATTTAATTTCTGATGATTTTGACGACCCCATAAGGCAACTTGCAACGAGAATTTATAGCCGATTTGAAGACATGGGCTATTGGGATGAAGTGCCCCAAGAGCCGATAAGTATCGACTACGACAACATACCTTATTAGGAGGTTCAGTAATGGATTTTGCAATACGTAATCCGGTCGTTGGTCATAGTTCACACATTGATGAGAAAGCACAATCTTGGGGAGGATTTGAATCTGATATTCTGGGCTATCTCTCTGATATAAACAAGCTAGAACAGTTCGCTGATTATGCCAATAATGCCCAAGAATTATCAGATAGGTTAGAGCCTTTCTTAGACAACGCCAAGGTTGTCTTTGAGGCAATGGAGAAGTTGACCAAAGGGCAGGTCACTTGGACGGAATTAAGAAAGCAATATGGTTCTCATGTTGCGGGTGCAATTGGTAAAATCCGTAAACTTAACGCTGAATTTGACAGCGATATGAGTAAGATAGATGCCCAAGATAGAGCCGACTTGCTGCGAATTGACCAAAAACGTAAGCACGGACTTGCAGAAGTGGCAGCACAATTGCACCACGATTTACAAGCCGAATTGTGGAGACATGAAAACAAGATAAGTGGGATAGAAAATAGACAAGTTGTGCAAGCCGAAAGGCAAGCAATCACAACAGGATTAAGAGAGAAACGTCAACAACTTTTAGCCCGTGCGCGGTTTGGTTCAAGGGCATTAGAACCCAATCAAACACCCCCAGAAGTGATACCAATTCAATCACAAAGTTATGCACCAGCATCAAGTGTTTCTGCAACGGGAACAGTTCGCGGTTGGGGTGCAATGTTGGGTAACTTGTGGAACAAATTGGGCGAGAGATAACTATTAGTTGAAAGGACACAGGCTGATGCTAGTAAGGAAACGAAATGAAGATCCTCATAGCGTCAGCCCTTTTTCATTTGAAGGGCTGGCACAGACTCCACAACAACAGAAAATTGAGCAACCATCACAACCGCAACCATTACCAGAAAATAACAGAGGTAGAACATTTAGACGTGCTGGTAATGCTTGTGAAATTGTCGCTGGCAGTTGTCTAAACAGTGCAGTTATTTTCACTTTTCATCTGTTGCAAGTTCACCCAGTTGGAATGTTCCTAGCTGTGGGTACTGCACACCTGTATTTTACTGCTACTGCAACAGGTGAAGGCTTTAACAATTTCGTCACTAATTTAATGACTGGTTGCAGTGCATCACTGGCGTTATTGTGTGCGATGACAGAACCGATTAGTGAATGGAATGAAGCTCGGATTTCTACTGGTACAGCTAATACTTCAATTTCGGCAATGTATCACCCCAAAACTGCTGATTATTCTAGCTGGGTGAATGGTGCTGGTGTGGCGATAGTTATAGCGATATTAATAGTTTTTCTATTTGGTGGTAGAACTCGTAAATGAATTATTTAAGCGACAAACATAAACAGTTATCTGAGTCACAACAATCGGGTTTAATGTTGTGGTTTGGTCGCCTGCCAATGGATAAGAAAGCTGTGGCGATTGGGCTGAGTCTGACTGTGGGAATTAGCTCTGCGGCAATGGCTTGGCAAGGAACCAGCAGCGATCGCATTTACTTTTGTCTGAAAACCCCACAAAAAACATTGACCTGCTCAGACAAGAATGGACGACCTTTCAGGATGACCCCATTTTATTGGTCACAGTGGAAGAGTGATGGAATGCCGCGCCAAGTAGTGCGTGACTCAGCAACCGGAATTAACGGACTGGTGAAGGCGACCAACCCATACAAACCGTTTTGGGCGTTTGGGGGATTCCTGGGATTTGCGCTTGCTGGGTGGATGTTGCGCCATTGCCAAGAGGAAGAGAAGCAGAGGGCAGTTTTTGAAGACATCGCCCAAAAACGGGATGCTGCAAAAGCTGAGATGGCCGCACGTTCCGAGTTACTAGAGAGTTACCGAGATGTTGCGATCGCAGAAGTCCAACTACAAGCTGACTTGGATCTAATCGCCAATGATCGCACTGTGGATATCACCAAAGCCGAGATTTACGCCCACACTGAGATTGAAGTGACCCAAATGGAGGCATCCGAGGCTATCTTTGAGGCGCAAACGGCTGGGATGACCGAAGAACAGAAGGCGGAGTATATTAAGCAGCTTCGTGAGATGAAAACGCCCTATCTACAAGGTAGCCAGACATTGCAAGGGACGATTGACCCCAACGATAAGGTTACTGGGGGAGAACAGCCGGCGATGCCTTCGGCGGCAAGCTACGCTCCCACTGAGAAATATCGCTGGATTAACAACACCATTGGCTACCCCACTTTAATCTTTGGTGGCATGGGTGCTGGGAAATCCTGGACTACCAGAGAGATTATCTGGCATAAGCGCTCTGCTGGCTGGAATCAAATCTTTGTACTTGACCCACATGGAACTTCTGTTGAATGGCGGGGGGTGAATCTGATTACTGGTTACAGGGAAATAGCCGACTTCATGCAATGGTACATGGCGGAAATGCGCCGCCGTTACAAAGCCTATCGTGAAAGTGGAATGGTTGAGGAGCAATGGACGCAACACTTAAGAGACACAAACCAACATTTCTGTGTAGTCGCTGAGGAGTTTACAACTTGGACAGATAACATTGTTGAGCCAATGCCAGATGATTGTGAGGATGATAAATGGAAGCCCGACCCTGATTTTATTGGCAAGTGGTTTCGCTGTGCGATGACCGAATCCCGCAAACAATTAATGATTCCTTTGTTCGTAGCTCACGACCGCACAATGGAGATTTTAGCCAAAGCCAAAGGGTTATCAAAACTTCGAGATGCGGCACTGTTAGAAGTAGAACTAATCGCAACTATTGACCCAATCACCACAGAGGCTAAAGCGAGTGGTCAGGGCAAGATTAAATTACCTGGGCATGGGCAATGGATTGATATTGAACTGCCTAAACTTGACCACAAGCGAATTGATTTTCGGCTTGATGAATCTAGAACAGTTAATGAACCGCCAACCATCGATAAAGCTACTTTAGAGCGAATTTATGAACTGGAATTCAATCTTGGTAACAAAGCAGGTGACACCCAAGATGAACCTAAAAAACTATCACCAATGGCGCAAAAACTGTATGAATATCTCACCCGAACTGAGCGAATAGAAGCTGATGTAAGAGAGTTTAAGGGCAACTTTAAAGTGAACGGGGAAAGATTCACTGTTGAGCAAATAAAGGGCTGGATGTACGAAATTGTGGGGGCAGGATTGGCGGACTGGATAGCCGAGGGTGTTATCAAGCTCAATCAAATTTGACTGCTATCGGTGTCTGGTGTCTGCTCCCAAAAACCCCCTTTTTTTGCGGACATCGGACACCAGACACTACAGATACCAAAGCTCAAAACCCTTGTATAGCATAGACACCAGCAGACACTACCCCAGACACCGCCCAGACACCAAGTGTCTTAAGCGTGTCCGCTAGACACCAATAATAAATAACCTCATAAACAGCCATTTATTATTAGAGGATTATCAACATCATGCTGAAAATAGTAATTGTTGAACCAGAAACATTCACTCTCTTAGGCATCAAAGGTGCTATTTCACAATCTCCAGATATAGAAGTTACAGGGTCAGCCACCAGTGGAAAACTAGGGTTTCAGTTAATTGAACAGACCAACCCTGATGTTGTGTTAGTTGATTTATTATTGCCCGATATGAGTGGTTTAGAACTGACTCGCTCAATCAAAAGGAAAACTAATAGTAAAGTGGTAATTTTTACTAATCATACTCATTCCGACTTTATTAACTCAGCTTTCCGTCATGGGGCTGATTCTTATATGCTCAAAAGTGCTGATATAGAATTGATTGAACTTGCCATCAAGAGAGCTTACTTTAATGAATGTCTACTTGACCCGAAGGTGGCTAAAAAACTGTTAGAAAGCCTTTATCAGAACAGATATATCGACCCCAACTTCGTTGACAAAAACTTGCTTGAACCTCCCACTGAGCGACAAATACAAGTGCTGCGTTTACTGGCTCAGGGTTTGATTTTTGAACAGATTGCCAAAGAAATGTTTCTCTCTGTTAGTACAGTCAAAAATTATGCCAGCGATTTGTACAGTAAATGGCACGTCAAGAAC
>NZ_JAWJTF010000128.1:0-24080 GCF_048836525.1 Nostoc sp. CALU 546 | reverse complement strand
AAACCAGCGAACAATGAGAAATTGATCTTTTTTTGACTTGTGTGTACACCGTAGCTTTATAAGGGGGGACTAAGGGGGGTAATAATTCGATTAAAATCACAACATACTACTTTTCAAACAACCTCTAAAACTAAACCAGTCATGAGAACACATTAGAGGAGCTTCTGTATCCAGTAGCTATAATCTCTACTATGACTTACGTAGATTGCTTCTTGCCAGAGGCGAGTATTATTAATTACGAATTATGTTGACGAATCCTGGATCAGGGGAATCTTAATCACAAACTCAGCGAAGTGCATCTGCGTTAAAAAATCTCATCTAGATGATTTTACATTCTTTCTAATACCTGAATTCCTAACAACGATAGTCCCAATTTCAGGGTTCTAGCAGTCAAATCACATAAAACTAAACGGGATGTGCGCTGCGGTTCCTCCGCTTCTAACACCTGAACTCCCTGATTGCGATCGTAAAACTGATTAAATTTTTTACTCAGTTCGTACAAATACTCACATAAACGGTTGGGCAGCAAGTCTTGCTCTACACTACTAATAACTTCATCTAGTTGAAGTAAATATTTTGCCAGCGCTAATTCTGTTTCATGCTGCAACAGGACAGCATTGTTTCCCAACTCCTTAAAGTTAATATCACCCTTGCGGCTAATTCCCTGAATCCGGGCGTAAACATACAGCATATAGGGCGCAGTATTACCTTTGAGATCCAGCATTTTGTCGTAGCTGAAGATGTAGTTACTGGTGCGATTTTGGCTTAAGTCTGCATATTTAACTGCACTGATGCCAACTACCCTAGCAACTTCATTAATAAATTCTTCAGTTTCTTGGCGTTCTTCTTCTTGTAATCTAGTTTTTAAGTCTGCATGGGAACGAGAAACAGCTTCATCTAACAAATCTCGCAACCGAACAGTATCTCCAGAACGAGTTTTGAATTTCTTGCCATCTTCTCCTAACACCAATCCAAAGGGAATATGGACTAATTCTACATCATCAGGAATCCATCCGGCTTTGCGTGCTACCTGGAAAAATTGGGCGAAATGGTTTCCTTGTCCAGCATCGGTTACATAAATTATCCGCTTTGCTTGATCCTGCTGAATCCGGTAGCGGAGAGATGCTAAATCTGTAGTGGCATAGTTATAACCGCCGTCTGATTTCTGCACAATTAAGGGTAAAGGTTCACCTTCTCTATTTGTAAACCCTTCTAGAAAAACGCATTTTGCGCCTTGGTTTTCTACTAGTAATCCAGATTTATCTAAATCTTCTACAACACCAGATAGTAAAGGATTATAGAAAGATTCTCCGCGTTCAGTTAACTTGATATCCAGCAACTCATAAATTACTTGAAACTCCCGCCGTGATTGTTCACACAGCAGTTTCCAAGCATGGAGTGTATCTTCTGCACCTGCTTGTAATCTGACGACTTCTTGGCGTGCTGTCTCTTGAAAAGCTTCATCTGCATCAAAGCGTTGTTTGGCTTTGCGATAAAAAGAGACTAAATCACCAATATCTAAAGCATTTGCGGTAGTAAGCGCGTCTGGGTAAACTTCCCGGAGATAGGCGATTAACATGCCAAATTGCGTACCCCAATCACCTACATGATTTAACCGCAGTACATCGTGTCCTTGAAATTCTAAAATCCGAGCGATCGCATCGCCAATAATTGTAGAACGCAAGTGTCCAACATGCATTTCTTTGGCAATATTTGGACTGGAAAAATCCACAATTTCCCGCTTTGGCGTTTTCGCGGCTGGAACTCCTAGTCTGGGATCTGCTTGAATCGCATTGAGTTGTGCTTCTAAGTATGCCGTTTTGAGTTTTAGATTGATAAATCCTGGCCCAGCGATTTCTGGTGGTTCGCAGATTTCGGATACATTTAGTTTCTCAACGATCGCACCTGCGATCGCTCTTGGTTGCTTTCCTAATTTTTTACTCAGGGATAATGCCACATTCGCCTGATAATCGCCAAATTTAGGGTTGCTAGCAGGAACCAAAATGGGATCTACTCCAGCGAAGTCAGCGCCAAAAGCCGCGACTAAAGCCTGCTCAACCTGCTCTTTTAGTTGTTCTTGTGTAGCATTCATATATAAATTTTATCTGGGAGAAGGGGAATGTAGCTCTGGAAAAGCTTGATTATTTCACTCTAAAGTATAGTCATCAAGTCCAAGCAAGAACTGTCATCCTAAAATACAACCCCCAGATTGTCTACCATCCTTGGCAGAACTTACAGCTTCTAACGATACCCCACTGGATGTTGACAGACTAATACTACTTCATCAAGTCAACGAAATATTCTTACATAATAAGCACTTCAGTGCTTCCGGCGACGACTTCAGTCTTGACTACAAACTTATTTCATCAGGTTTCCTTGACTTGATCGAATACTAAGTTTATCAACGTAGGTACGGAGATAAACTCTGTTTGTGTAGCGGCGAATAACCTTCGCCAAAGCTTAAGTTGACACGCACGACACTATACCCATACTTATTTACCTAATTCAAATAAAAATTCCTATAGATTAAGCTTTTAGCTTTTTAGTATCGAAATTGCACATCTTATTTTCATAAGAAGTATAAGTTCTTCATAAATTTTTCATCATCTATCAGTTTAAATGCTAAGTACTAATAACAGTAAATGAACTGATACAAAATAGTCTGTTTTAAGTGGAATTACTTTAGATAAAGAGCTATTTGAATATACCAATAAAGGCTAAATTATCGATTGACTTTGCAGAAGAATAGCTGTTAGAAGTAAGAGACGACAGAACACAGATAGTTGCTCCCAAAAGCATTATCTAAATTGTTTTCCCTACTAATGACTATTGATATGAAACTTAATTTACTCACTGCCTTGATTGCCGCTACAGCTACCTTAACCGGATTAGTTTCCAAAGTAGAAACTGCATCTGCTGCTGATTTTAGCTGGGATAATTCCTGGACTCAACCAACGGTATACAATAAGTCTCAAACTGGTTTTAACGACACTCCTTTTCAACAATTTGTCCAAGCTGAAAGTGTTGTTCTCCCAAACAGCGGACAATTTAAATTAGACCCCACTCAATTAAACTTAAAATACGACCATGATGTTTCTGTTTACTTTATCAATGAGGGCGCAGGTTATAGAAACCAGTTAGCCTTTAATGCCACAGGAACTACTAACAAGTCTGGGCTGCTTTTTAATGATATTTCTTGTGAAGGAGACGGGTGTGTTGGTGGTTGGGGCGGTAATGCCCTAAAATTTGGTGATGGGGTCAATATTGGTAATGTTACGGCAGGTACTCAACTCGACTTATGGTTGAGAGCTGATGGTCTCAATCGTGGTACCTCTGCCAATATATTTGGTACTGAAACTGCCTCTAATGCTGACGGACTACAGCACGCCGTTGCTTACGCTTACAACAACTACATCATACTGGCATTCGAGGATTTATACGGAGGTTTACACGCTTCAGGGGTAGATTCTGCAACTGGCAAGTGGAATGAAGGTTCTGATCGTGACTTTAATGATGTTATTGTCGTTCTTGATGTCGGCGAGGCAAATGTTAGAGAGTTAATTGGTGCTACCGTTCCTGAACCATCTGTTACTTTGTCAATGTTCGCAGTGGGAGCAGTTAGTATGTTTGGATTGCGTCGTCGCCGTCAAACTCGCACTTCTAACTAAACTTTAAAACGTTGTTAATATAGGGTGCGTTTAATATAAGAAGTGATTGATCGCATATTCACCCGTACAAGTGTATGGGTGAATTTACGTGTGTAGTGGCATTTATATTTTATCTACCGCGATCGCGTTCTAAATCATCAATCACTTTTTGCAAATACCACTCGTCTGACATCCCAGGATAGTAATCCTGCTTTTGCTCAATCAATCGTTCGGCAATTTCCCAGTATCCCCCCACCATTCGTAAAAGTCGCTGACGTAGCAAGTTATATTTTTGCTTTTTTGACTCTGGACTAAATTTCTGGATTTTTTCTAGGCTACTTAAGACTTGTTGATAATTTCCCCAATCTTCTTGTTCACAAAAAATACTCGCCGCCTGTTGATAATTCTCCACGGCATTTTGCATTTCTTCTAAGCAAGTATAGGCAATGCCGCGATTGTAGTAAGCATGAGCATCATCAGGATTAATTTGCAGCGCTTGGGTGTAATCTTGAATTGCATCGATATAATTGCCCATTGCCCGATAGGCATTACCTCTGGCAATATAAACTAAGGCATCTTCGGGTTGTATTTGGAGTGCTTGATTAAGGTCTGCGATCGCTCCTTGATGATCTCCCAATGCAGAACGTGCTTTGCCTCGGTTGCGATAGACAATGGCATCTTGGAAATTTAGTCGCAATGCTTGATTAAAATCTGCGATCGCTTCTCGATAATTTCCCATTTTACAACGGACAACACCACGGCAGCAGTAAGCTTGGGCATCTTGCGGATCGGCTTTTAATACCCAGTTTAAATCGGCAAGTGCCTCTTGGGTATCTCCTTTTTCAGCCTTTTCTAATAATTGTGTGAAATATTCCTTTGTGGATAAAATTGGCGTATTAGTGGAATGTGTTTGCTGTACAACAGGTAATTCTTGGGGTTGTAGCTGTTTAATTAATTCCAGACACAGGCGACAATTCTTTTTGTCCTGTTGCTCTAGATATAATTGTGCAGCTTTTTTAAAATTAGCGATCGCATCTTGAATATAACCCTGTTTGCGCCGCACCATCCCCCGTAGATTATAAGCAGCAGCATAATTGAGATTAAGACGAATAGCCCGTTCCACATCCTCCAGCGCCCCCGGTAAATTTTTCAGCGCCACCCTGGCTAATCCACGACAATAATACGCCTCTAGACTATCAGGATTCAGCTTCAGGGCTTCGGTATAATCTGAAACAGCCTTAAGGACTGCTCCTGAGTCATAATATGCCAAACCCCGTTGCAAGTAAGCTTCGCTAAGGTAAGGTGTCAATTGTAAAGCATGGTTAAATTCCTCAATTGCTCCAGCGTAGTCTTTTCGCCTAGCCTTTTCCAATCCTCTATTGTAGAATTCGTCATTCATGGCATTTGTTTGTTGATTCAGTTAGTTGAATTCCAGCAGACTTGCTTCATAGCCTAACCTATGCACTCACCCTTAATATTCTAAGTATCCAGCGTGGCTTTGCTTAATTTCATGTTTTCTGTGAAATAAAACCAACACACCACGGTTTTGGAGGTAGATTTAATACAAATATCAATAACAGTTTTATACCAATGAAAATTAGAACTATTACAACAGGTATATCACTTCAATCCCTACAAAAGCAGGAAAAAATTAAGCAAGCTGCTGAGTTTAATCGGCAAGCGCAGATTTTTTTTGAAAAACAAGGATATGAGGTACAAACAACTAGAATTGCCACTAATACCTGGGAAGAATATCTGCAAGGCTTGTCTAAAATTGAAATTATCAATGAAATTCAAACTCTAGAACAACTTTGCCAAAGTCTGAATATCAGCTTTTTCAATATTGGTTATGCTAGCAAACCCGAAACCATAGATATAATTCCAGATATTAACAAAAATACATCGATTATTTATTGCTCTAGCAAAATTGGTGATAGAGAAACTGGCATCAATTTTGAGAATGCTAGAGAATCAGCCAAAACTATAAAACGTATTTCCCAAGAGAGTGAAAATGGTTATGGCAACTTTCGTTTTTGTGTATGGGCAAACTGCCAGCCAGATATTCCCTTTTTCCCTACTGCATACCATACAGGTAATACATCTTTTGCTATAGGCTTAGAGTTAGGCGACTTGATAATGCAAGCATTATCACAAGCTAACAATATTACAACAGCAGAGCAAAACCTACAATTAATTTTAGAATTAGAATTAAATAAAATCGCAGTTATTGCTGAAAAACTATCTGATAAATTTGCCGTATCATATAAAGGAATTGATACATCTATTGCGCCATCTTTGGATAAACAAAATAGTATTGCTTTTGCTTATGAAAAATTGATGAGTGGCAAGTTTGGGCATTCAGGAACTCTCGCAATTTCTGGGATGCTGACTCGTGTGTTGAAAAGCGTATCAGTAAAAATCTGTGGTTACTCTGGACTGATGCTTCCAGTGTGTGAAGATGTTGGACTAGCTGCAAGAGCTAATGAGCAAACCTATGATATTACAAATTTATTATTATATTCAGCAGTTTGTGGCTGCGGACTGGACACAGTTCCGATTCCAGGTGATATAACAATAGAAAAAATTACAGCTTTGTTAATTGATATGGCAACTTTAGCTATCAAGTTGAATAAACCACTCTCAGCCAGATTATTTCCAATTCCAAATAAAAAAGCTGGGGAAATGACTACATTCAATTCCCCATATCTCGTAGATTGTAAAATATTTACAGTTGACTAAAATTATTCTGAAAGCAAGCTGGGAGAAGTCAGTACAAAAACATCGAAACTCCCTTGAGCGTCAGTTTGTGGTTTTATGGGATTGGCAAAGTGGAAAAAATCACGGTCATTGATCAATAAAAGTTCACCCGGATTTAGAACTTTGCTAAACACAGGTTTTTCTTTTTTGGCAGTATAGAGATGTGTTTCTCCACCTTGAATATTATCTCTATCTACGGAAAATATGCCAATAAAATCAGTACCATCTTGATGGATACCTTCCGGTGCTGGATTACTAAAATTATTTGGTGAACAACTAATTCTAATTTGATGAACTCCGATTTCAGCTTCAGGATGAAGTTTACAAGAATCACTAAATGCTAAAACAAGATTTCTAAAAATATCAAGCTTTATGAGTGCATCATCTAATTCTGCAAACTCTCTTTTTATATTGCCCAACAATGGATTATGCTCTTTACTTTGAAAGAAGTAGCCATGAGGTAATTTGATTAACTCATTTCCCGAAATGGTGAATCGAGATAATCTTCTGGAACGATAGTTGCCTTTGATATAAGGATCAACAGGCATATTACTAAAAAATGGTTTGAAACCTTCTAGATTTATCGAATTTACTTTTCTAAGAGTAAAAAGAAAAGCATATTCTAATTCCGTTGCTGTCCACACTTTTTGCATAGGATTTACCTCCTTGCATATTGAATTCTCCCGGATTTTTTATGGGAGACTTATAGTACTTAGTATATAATACTTTTTATTACTATGTTGTTAATTTAACTACAAAAATTGACAATCCATGATATATAAAGTTACTCAAATTCTCTCACAGGGCAGAGTAGCTGCTGAAAAGATTTGCAGATATGGGTTCGGTGGGTAAGGAATCGACGTATATTGACTAGCAGCAACAAGGTTTCATAATGATAGATTGGCTTTACCGTTACCCACCTTTATATCCAGGTATTCTGCTAAAACGCTACAAGCGATTTTTTGCTGACGTTCAACTTACTTCTGGCGAGATAGTTACAGCACACTGTCCGAATACAGGGCCGATGACTGGAGTATCGACTCCCCAAAGTGCGGTACAGCTTTCCAAAAGCGATAATCTTAACCGCAAATTGGCTTACACTTTAGAAGTAATTCAAGTACATGACAATGAGCCGACTTGGGTAGGCATAAATACTTTTTTGCCCAATCGGGTGGTGAAACTAGCTTTGGCGAAACACCTTTTCCCAGAATTGGGCGACTATAGCCAAATCAAGGGCGAGGTGGTTTATGGACTAGATAAAAAAAGTCGAGTAGATTTTTTCTTGACGGGGAGTGATGAAGAACGCCCGATTTATTTAGAAGTGAAAAATACAACTTTGTCTGAGGGGAGATTAGCCCTATTTCCTGACACCGAGACTACAAGAGGACAAAAGCACTTGCGAGAACTAATGGCGCTGTTACCTTCCACTCGTGCGGTGATGCTTTACTTTATCAATCGCAGTGATTGTACTGAGTTCTCTCCTGGCGATCGCACAGATCCCGTCTATGGTAAATTATTAAGGGATGCGATCGCTCTCGGTTTAGAAGTCTTACCTTGCCGTTTTGACATTTCCCCCGAAGGTATCCGTTATTTGGGTTTGGCAAAATTAAAAATTTGATTACATCTAATAAAGAGAGACTAGTACCGCAAGGCGGAATTAAAAATTAAAAATTAAAAATTAAAAATGAATACAGCATAAGGGTTTCGTTGATTTGGAATGATTGGTTTATTTCCGCCATGTTGTACTAGCAATTGCAACGTCCCTACACCAATAAAACAATAAATCCATCTAGACAGCATCTAGATGGATTTGTTGGTAGTTAGTGTTTACTAAAAAACATTCAACCAGACTGTAATAGAGAAACGACTATTAGGTAGTCGCCGTCCTACAAATAGCGTTCGCTATTGTGAGGTTTGCTTATGCAGGAATCAAAACTGTGTCAATTACGTGGATGACACCGTTATCAGCAGCAACATCTGCGGTTGCAACTTTTGCATCGTTTATCTTGACGCCATTAGAAGCATCAATTTTCACATCTGAACCTTCAACTGTTTTGGCTGTCTTCAGTTTAGCCACGTCAGCAGCCAGTACTTTGCCTGAGACAACATGATAGGTCAAGATTTTCTTGAGCTTAGGAATATCTTTCAGTAATGCATCTACTGTACCTGCTGGAAGCTTATTAAAAGCTGCATCAGTAGGTGCAAAGACGGTAAATGGGCCAGCGCCTTTCAGTGTATCTACCAGACCAGCTGCTTCGATTGCTGCAACTAGTGTCTTGAAAGAACCATTATTAGTGGCAGTGTCAATTATGTTGGCCATGTGTTTTACCTAGTTCTGTGTAACCTGTTACAAATCTAAACCATGTTTACATAAAATTTATCTATCGTCAGACTTATATCAAATTAAATTTTTTATTGATAGTATAAAAGTTTGTATATATTTTTATACAAATAAAGAATTATATGTACATCTTCTGGGTGGATGATTTACAAGCGCTTCTAGATGCGATCGCTTGTCATCAGTATCAATGCAGTCATTTTTTACCAAAAAAGTTATTGAAGGAGGCAGGAGGCAGAAGGTTTTTTTTCACTTATAGGATTCAAACCCCTCCTGAAAAAGAGCCACAAAACTAGAATTTTTGGAGTTCTTATCTTAAACCCAAGACCCTATGGTCGCGGGCTGTTACAGATAGCGCAGCGGTAGCGAGTCTGCCAGCGTCGGGCAGTTATCCTCCTGCCTCCTGCCTCCTGCCTTCTGCCTCCTGCTATAACTGTTTGGCAGAAAATGTTTTCAGCATAAAAAAATCGCCCCCTGAATTCAGGAGGCGCATCACCAAGGTGGTGTAAAGACGCGGGGTTTCGCGTCTCTCGTTTTAACTAGCAACGTATTCTTTGACATTGGCACGACGGCGACGCAGATGAGCCAAAGCTTGATGCTCTAACTGGCGCACACGTTCGCGGCTGAGATTCAATCTCTCTCCGACTTTCGCCAATGACATTTCATTACCATCTTCTAAACCAAAGCGTAAAGCTACAACTTCTCGCTGTTGCGGGGTTAGTTCTGCTAGCAGGTTGTTCAAGTCTTGGCGTAAGAATTCCTGGTTGGTGTAATACTCTGGTGACGGGCCGTTATCTTCGAGCATTTCTTGCAACTCAGTATCCTGGTTATCGCCAACTTTAACATCCAAAGACACTGGTTGACGCGCCATATTCAGGTACTCCCGAATCTGAGCAGGTTCTATTTCCAATTCTTTGGCAATTTCGGCTGGAGTAGGCGATCGCCCCAAGGTTTGAGCCAACTCGCGTTGCACTTTTTTGATTTTGTTCAGTTTTTCGGTAATATGGATCGGTAAGCGGATAGTACGACCTTGTTGAGCGATCGCACGGGTAATCGCTTGGCGAATCCACCAGTAAGCATAAGTCGAGAATTTATAACCCCTCATTGGGTCAAATTTCTCCACACCCCGCTCTAACCCTAGTGTTCCTTCCTGGATTAAATCCAGAAACTCCATATTCCGCTTTTGGTACTTTTTGGCAATAGCAACAACCAAGCGCAAATTCGCTTCGATCATTTTTTGCTTTGCCCGCTTACCTTGCGCCACCGTTTGTTGTATCTCGGTTTCCGATTTTTGAACGTGGTCAGCCCACTCTGACATATTCGGTTCCCGTTGCAACTTCTTCGCCAAAGCTTCTTTGGCGTCGATGAGCGTCATCATTTGTTGCACCTGCTTCCCGAAGACAATTTCTTGCTCACGAGTTAGTAATGCTACACGACCAATTTCTCGCAGATAGGTTCGCACCATATCAGCCGTAAATTTGGTGTTGAGGTTTTCCGTTTGGGTATTGACAGTAGGCATTGGTGCGATGTCCTCTACTCCGTAAATAAAATGTATGTTTTCTTACTAAAATGGGTTGGAAAAAGTAGTACATCTATCACGAAATATTGGGAGCTACCAAAAGCAATTAATCAATTGATACAGCCGTTGTTAAGACGGTAAGCTCCCAATGATAGGTTCCCCTACCTTTCCTAAATTTTCAATCTAATCTTTTATAAGCACACTGGTTCTTTTTGATAATTCTTCTTTTTAGCAGTCACTTACAGCAACCGATAAATCCGAAGTCGGAATGAGTTCACTTAGCTTTATAGTACGATAAATCAGGCAGATAGTAAAGTATCTTAAGATAAAGCCTCTAATTATAATTCAAAATTGCCTGTTTGCAAAAAAAAATTAAACTTCCTTGAAATCACTGACTATATCTATAGTGACGCCAAAAACTCCTCTTCTGTTGCCAAAAACTATCCGGATAACCGAACTTAATTTGCTGTCAGGATGGAGGGATGTTACGAATTGGGCATGGGGAATGGGGCATTGGGCATTGGTTATGACTCATTATTTGACCAATAACTAATGACTGATGACAAATGACTATCTAAAATCCCAGGTCAGCTTTGGCTAGTTCTGCCGCTGCGAATACTTCTGCGTCAGGTTTTTCTTCCCAGGCTGGCTCACCAATTTCTTCGTAAAAAGTTGCGTCATAAGGCCGAGTACGCACTACTACTGGCATAGGGACAGCGTGACCCAATATTAAAGCTTGTTGCTTCGAGTCTAACTTTGCCAACACCGATCGCAGTCCGCTACCACCAGATACACCTGTAAAAATTGCGTCAATGTCTTTTTCGTCATTAAGCAAAGCGGTAATGCGAGTCCCGATCTGGGACATAACTTCATTATCTATGCCCGACGGACGTTGATCAACTACCAAAAGTGTGACAAAATACTTTCGCAATTCACGGGCAATAGTCCCAAAGATAGTACTTTGTACGATCGCTGGATCAAGAAAACGGTGCGCCTCTTCAATGGTAATCATCAATGGTGTGGGGCGATCGTTCGGGTTCTTGCTTTGCAAAAATTTATCTGCTTTTTTGACGTAATGCTCGTGAATCCGCCTGGTGATCATGTTTGTCACCAACATATAAGAGAGCATATTAGACTGGGAACCAAATTCTATCACAACATTCTTCCCAGATTCTAGACACTGGACAATTTTACTAATGTAATTCTGGGGGCAAACTGCTCGCATATACTTCAAGCTATCCATCCGCAAGAGTTTGCGCTGCAATGCCATAATCGAGCCTTTGTGTCCGCGCTTCTCGTCGCAGAACATCTCGATTTCTTCGTTAGTCATATTTAGCAACTGGACAATCCAAGATTTGCCAAACTCGCTGTATAGAATGTTGGCGTTATCTAAGGCTGCGTCAGAGAGTCCTAAATCTCGGCTACATAACTTAATATCTTCAACTTCAATTTGCTCATAACTCAAATAAAGTTCTTGAGCATCACGTACACCCCGGCGCTTTGTCGATTCCGGGTCGAGGGTGTAGACTTCCACCTTACTAGGAAATAATTGCTTTAGTCCCTTAACAGTATTGACGTTCTTACCTTCTGCAACAGCTTCCCAGCCATACTCAGAGTGCATATCAAAAATTAAGTTGACTGCCGCATTTTTACGGATAACCCCAGCCAAAAGTAACCGTGTTAGAAAAGATTTACCAGTACCAGATTTTCCAAAAACCCCATTACTCCGTTCCACAAAGCGGTTTAAATCGATACAAACTGGCACATCCATATCCAAAGGTTTGCCGATGGAAAAATTGCGCCTTTGGGGGTCATCTTCCCAACCAAATACCCGGCGAAAATCGTCAACACTGGCTTCGTAAACTTGACTAAAGTGGCTAGGAATAGTTTTAACAGGTAACAATTCCATCGTCGTGCTAGTTTGTGGCACAAATGAAGCCAAACCTGTCATTGATGGGAGGAAGGGATTTGCCGATTTGCCATTTGTTGGAGAGAAAGATTCTTCAGATTCGGGAGTGAACATCAACATCGGCGCGAGGTTGATAGTACCATAAGTCCCACTTCCGGCTAAAACATCTCGTAAAAAAGTGTCTTCCCAACTGGGGGGATTAGCAATAATTCGTGCATTAGCGGCTCCCAATGCTACATCTGTCAGCATACAAAAAAAACGCGATCGCATCCCTTGGACAACGAGAAATTTACCTACTCGCATATCTTCCACAGAAATGTCAGGATGCAATCGTACTTCTAAACCTTCAGTTAGAGAACCTTGAATGACCGAACCTAATGGCTGTCCCGAATTCATCTGATTAGTCATTTGTCATTTGTCATTGGTCATTTGTCATTGGTCATTGGTCATTGGTCATTGGTCATTGGTCATCGGTTATTTGTCTTAAGTTATTCTCTCCCAGTACCTAATCCCTAATCCCCAATCCCCAGTCCCCAGTCCCCATGCCCATTATCTAATCAATTTGAATCGAAGTTGGCGCACTCCCTGTTGCTGAAGTGGTAGTGATTAACGGTCTGCGGAATTGGGCATAAAGGCGATCGCGCCAGGTAAAGAATGGTTCATAATCTATATTCTCTGAAAAGATTGGCAATCCTTTACCTCTGATAGAAGCTGGTAAATCCAGATAGGGGCCAGAGGGGAACTTGAGCAATATCGATAACCCGGCTACTGCCAAGTCAGCTAAAGTCGGTTCATCTCCTGTTAAATAAGGACTATCTGCCAATAATAATGTTAAGGCTTCCAAGTCTTGTTTCAAAGATGCGATCGCTGACTGGATCAAATCTGGGCTGTAACCTACGCCAAAACCCAACACTGTTAGTAAGTCGCTAGGTACTCCTCCAACCAGACTTTTAAATATATCTGGTGTTGAAGTTGGTAATAAAGACTTACGGAAATTTTGATCTTGACTTACGGCTGCAAATAGTGCTTTGCGACCTTTGATGCCTATGGACTCATCGGCCCATTCTTCTATTAATAAAGTTAAACCCCGTTTTTTGGGATCTTGCGGTATTATTGGGCGATCGGGATACTCTAAGTCTAAATACTTAGCTATTTCCGTAGAATCCGCAATGTATCTATTACGATCCTTTAATACTGGGACTTGTTTCTGACCAGTCAGCCGGAACAATTCTACCTGTCCAATCCCAGGTGTTACCTCTATTTTGCGGTAATCTAGTCCTTTAAAATCTAGAATTAGGCGCACTTTCTCTGAGTATTGAGAGAGTTCCCATTGGTATAATTCCAGCATATTGTATACCTTGTAACTGCTCAACTTTGTTAACTTTAACAATTGTATCTTTAGTTAAAGTAATTTGTATTGGCGTTAGTTGCTTAGTTGTCTATTTAATTGACATCAGCGTTGAACGGATGCCTGATTTTTGGCAAAATTATCGATTAAAAAATATTATTTTCTAATTGATTCAAATATCAAATAATTAAATAATTTAATTCGGGATACATAAATAAACCTAACTGCTCAGTCACAAGTCTTCAGCCGTTAGTTGAATTTCTGTCACCGTCAGCCTATTGAGATATTTACGTAATTAATTTCTGTACTTTTGTTGAATAATCAATGATTAATTCAGAGATATAGCCTTCTTCCATCTGGGGTGCAGGATTTGTGAAACTACTATTTTACGTACAGATTTGTATATAAATTGGCTTTTAAGTAGAATCTTTCTCTAAGCCTATTGTAATTTATAACTTGTAGATGTAAGATTTTCACACTTTCTTATATCTGACACTACACTAAATGGGGCTTTTTAAGTATTTATTTGGTGTCATTGAGAAAATTTGCTCAATTTACATAAAATATATGCTAGATATGTCTCATGCATGTCAGCGTGAGCCGGAGTTAGATATTTTACCTCACCAGCACAAATTATTCTGGTGAAAAATCTTACTCCCCTCTTGGGTTAGATTTTGTGCCTAGCAAAATGTTATAAATCTTTATGTAATGTGTGGACAAAAAGACAAACAAAATTTATGAAGACAAATTACAGCAAATTGCTGACTACGTTAGCAGGCATAGCGGGATTTACTAGTTTCAGCCTCCTAATTACTTTACCATCTGATGCGAAATCGGCACTAAATCCTAACCCCAGTATTTTCAACGAAGCTCCCTATAATCAGGGTCAAGACCTTCAAGCAAACGCTCAATACACACAACGCCAAGAAGTAGCACAGAACACTGGCGGTGGAACGCTAAATCCCAGACCAAGTATTTTTAACGAGCCTCCTTATAACCGTGGTGGTGCTACACCTAGTGAACCTACACCCCGCACCCCACGTCCTATACCAGAAACTCAACCTAGTACACCGACTACTCCACCAGCACCAGGGGCAAGCGATAATCAAGGCAAAAATTTGTTAGCGTTGGCAGAGTCAAACGCTTCTTTTACAACTTTAACCAAGGCTTTGAAAGCAGCAGGATTAACCGGAGCTTTGCAAGGCACAGATAACTTAACTATTTTTGCACCCACTGATGCAGCTTTTGCTAAGTTGCCACCAGATGCTTTGCAAGAATTGTTAAAACCAGATAACAAAGAAGTGTTGCTCAAGATTTTAACTTACCATGTAGTATCTGGTAAGGTATTGTCCACTGATTTGAAGTCTGGCGAAGTTAAAAGCCTGGAAGGTGGCGCAATCAATGTTAAAGTTGATCCTGCTACTGGTGTGACTGTCAATGATGCTAGAGTGACACAGGCAGATATCACAGGCAGCAACGGTGTAATTCACGCAATTGATCAGGTGATTTTGCCTCCTGACTTGTAGTTTTGAAATCATAGTGCAACCTTTAGTAGATTAGGTTGACATTAAATCTTAATAGGAAAAAATCCCGTTCAGATGGTAATTTTGGACGGTTTTTTTGTAAATATCTTCTGCGAGTCAGGGAGGAGGTAACCCCAACAAGGGGCGTTCCCAGCCTCCGACTGGGAACGAGGTAATGTTTCAAAGCATTCTCGTTGACTAACTTTGACGTTAAGTTGACACCAATGAGTATTGCTGTGCTTAGTAGGTGGGTTGCATCCAAACGAGAACTGCTATAATTCGCATCACAGGCTAGACATTACATCCCTTGCTACTGCTAAAGTCTGATCAATATCCTCTTCGGTGTGAGCAAAAGATGTAAACCCAGCTTCAAATTGAGAAGGTGCTAAGTAAACACCATGCTCTAACATACCCCGATGAAAGCGTCCAAATTTTGCTGTATCAGACTTTTTCGCATCTTCGTAGTTATGAACTGGGCCAGAGGTAAAGAATAAGCCAAACATCGCGCTGATTTGACCACCGCAAACTGTATGACCAGTCTCTTTAGCAATTTGCAACAAACCATCTGCTAGCTTTTTGGTAATCCGGTCAAGATACTCGTAAGTACCTGGCTTTTGCAGCAATTCTAAAGTCTTAATGCCAGCAGTCATCGCCAAAGGATTACCAGAAAGTGTCCCAGCTTGATATACGGGGCCTGCGGGCGCAACCATTGACATAATATCTCGACGACCACCATAGGCTCCTACTGGCAAACCACCACCAATCACCTTACCCAAGGTGGTTAAATCAGGAGTGACGCCAAATTTTTCCTGAGCGCCACCGTAAGCAATGCGGAAGCCGGTCATCACTTCGTCAAATACTAATAATGCTCCATACTCGTGGGTCAGTTCCCGTAATCCTTCTAGGAACCCAGCATCAGGTGCAATAAACCCAGCATTGCCAACGACTGGCTCAAGAATGACACCAGCAATCTCGTCGCGATTTTCTTCAAACAAGGCTTTGACGGATTCTAGGTCATTGAAAGGCGCGGTTAGAGTAGTGCTAGTTGCCAATTTAGGTACTCCCGGTGAGTCTGGCAAGCCAAGTGTGGCAACACCAGAACCCGCCTTCACTAGAAACGCATCGGCGTGTCCGTGGTAGCAACCTTCAAACTTGATGATTTTCTCCCGGTTGGTGAAAGCCCGCATTAACCGCAAAACTCCCATACAGGCTTCAGTTCCCGAATTGACAAATCTAACCATTTCGATGCTAGGAACGGCATCGATGACCATTTCTGCCAAAACATTTTCGAGGACTGAGGGAGCGCCGAAACTAGTGCCTTTTTCTAAAGCTTCATGCAATGCTGCAATGACTTCTGGATGAGCATGACCGCAAATAGCTGGCCCCCAAGTGCCTACATAGTCTATGTATTGGTTGCCATCTACATCCCAAATATATGCGCCTTTAACACGATCAAATACAATGGGTTGTCCACCCACAGATTTAAAGGCACGAACAGGAGAACTGACTCCTCCTGGCATCAGGTTTTGAGCGGCGGCGAAGACTTCTTGTGATTTTGTTGTTTTAATTGTGGTGTTTACCAAAGTTCTCTCCTAACAGTGGGCAATAAAAAGCTCTATCTTAGGATAGGGTCAAACAGTGCTTAGAATTTCTATCCTATAAAATTAGCTCAAAGATAAAAATAACAAATATGTTATGCAAGTCCAATGGAGACTTGACTTGAGATATTCAAACTTGATGATTGAAGGCATAATCAGGAGAGTTGCCCTCTTAGGCTGTTGGTAAGGCAGCGCGGTCTTGGGGGTCTCCTCCATGAGCGACTGCCGCACCCGTAAGGGCGCAAGCCTGCTGTCTAACGGCGAGTCAGGGAACCAAGAATCCCCGTCTCAATAGAAAAGGGGAGTGTCAATTGGTCAAATAATATGAAATACTAAAAACAAATATTGCTAAAATAACAGGAATCATTTTACTAAAGTCTATTCGCTTTTTTTGAAGCATTTCTAAACAAGACATCGGAATCATCAGAGGCCAGAAGATAGTTGTTAGTAGAAACATCACAACTGATAGAAATTTATCTTCTGGAGTAGAAGCAGGATTACGTAGGGAAAATATTAACCAATTACTTAAAAAGTAGCATGTCATTAACAAGTAACTAATAGTTAAAGTCAGTTGTATCTGATTCACTGTGAATACTCCTGATGTTATGTGAACTTCACTATAGCTTTTCCTATTTTAGTGAGGTATACTATGAGCCTCAATAGTGGATTTTAAATTAGTAGAAATCAAGGGATACTCACTAAGTCGTTAGACGTAAATCAATTAAAGTTTGTAGTAAGGACTTTAGTCCTGACAATCCTTGTTTTCTGTTTAATAATGCCTATCTATTTAGGAATGCTAACTATCAATACTGCTATGTAAACAAGCATCCAATCAAGAAAAATTATATTAACTATGAACCATATATTGATTTTATAACCTCTTGACTTACAGTATAATACAATAGCTCTATCGATTATTCCCACAGTTCCCGATGTATTTATTAAATAATTCGCAAGCATTGCCCAGGCGTAAACAAAACCATTTCCTCGTTGCTCGATTGGCGTTGTTAAGTGATTATAATACTCAGAAATAGCAAAAGTTCCAAAACAAATAGCATAACCTATTAGCCACTTGCTGTTCGGCATAATCTGAGCAAGAAAAAAAGGGATAATTATGGCTAATATAAAAAACAAGATAAGAGAATCCAACATTTCCAATTTTTTCCTTTTTTACAATATATAGAAAAATTGCACACCGAACTATGCAATTTATGTCAAACTTATCCTTCTGGTTGTAAGGTATAGTTAACCCTTCTTTAATAAATTTTTTAAATTTTGGATAATGAATATTCACTATCACAATCCAAAACTTAAAATTTGGTCAGTTATTAAAGCAATAATTAAGCAGTCTTAAAAAATCGAATGATTTCGCGGACATGATCGAGAAATTGTCCGTCGGTGGAAAGTTGCGCGATCGCATTTCTGGCTTCTCTCCCCAAACGCTCATGTTCTGTTTGATTTGTCGCCCGTAATTCTTCCAGGTTAGCCGCAATGCGGGCTAAATCTCTACGAGTCTCTTCAGCAAAGCGTTGTTGAGTCGCGGCTAAGGAATAGGGTTGTTCGGGGTTGAGTTGATCTTCCAATGACTGGATTTTTTGTTCCAATATAGAGAAGCGATCGCGCAGTTCAAAAATATCTTCGCGGGGATACTTCCATTCTTGGCGAATCATCGCTAACCGCGCGTATAAATACTCATACGCTCGAATCGCTGGACGCAGAATTGTTAATAACAAAGCTGCACCAGAACTTATATATCCCACTGTACTAATACCAGTGACAGCAAGAGTATAAAGACCAACGGCTGAGAATAAGTGTAAAGCAATGGCAACCCAGAGCGATCGCTTTGCCAAAAGTGTGACATACTTCACTTGCTTTTCATCGACTGGAATTCCTTTCTCAGTTGATTGTGCGGCTTCTGCTAAGACTTCTTTGGCTTGAAAATGCACATTCCACGGTACGGTAACAATTACTAACAGCCACCAAAAACTAGCACCACCAATCACCCAATCAAGAAAGTTACCAGCAGGGATGTGCAACCATTGCAATAAGCCAAAAGCCGCTAGCACCACAACCACAATTCCAGCAATGGAACTGATGAAAAAGTTAATATACATCTTCCCCTGTCTCCGGTGAAACTATACCTTGATGATGACTGTAACCAGCAGTTATACGTAAAATATTGTGATGGTTTTTCTGTTTGCACACACCAACTTTTCGATGAGATAGTTACGCCAATTAGGTTGAGTATCTTTGCTACCTTTTTGTGTAAAGTAGCAACAGACATGATTGTGATGGTTTTTATAGTTGCACATATATAAATAAAATAAACCACTGCTTAGAAACAAAGAAGTGAGAAATAATGAAATACTGCTTTGTAGAGTTTCAAGTCGATGATTCCAAAAGATTCAATGCTCTTTGTAAAGTTTTCAACGAAATTAAAAAAGATAAAGACAATAATTATTGGCGTAATGAAGAAGATTGGCTAATTTTTTTTGACCGCAAAGCATTATCACATTTTTGGTGGCCTAGTGAAGAGGAAGAGACTGAACATTTCCGTCGCTGGTTTTCAACACCTGTAGAACAGAGGTGGACAGATCCTAGCCTCGAAACCCCTTGGGGCTTTTATTCTATGTTTGATGCTTTTCAAAATGGTGAATATCAATTAATTGCTTGTCGCATGGTTTCTGCCGACAGAGCTAAACTTGAATTTGAACCCTTTAGCTATCCCTATGGCGGAACTGGGGCAATACAGGCATTAGTTGAATCCTTCGATTTTGTAATTCTTGCAGAAGATGACGGTACAGGATACACAAAATTTAACCTGTAGTTTGGGAAAACAGTGAGGTAATTCAAACATTTCCCCGTCACTATTGGATGAGATAGCTACGCCAAATTGGTTGAGTATCTTTGCTACCTTTTTCTGGAATTAGCGATCGCCAAGTTTTACCTTCTTGCTGAATTTGCAAATAAACGTCAAAGGGTTGTTTTGGTTGCGTCAAGCTTCGTTTTGGTAGCTTAACAATTAAGTCGTAGGTTCCCCGAACGTGGAAAGCTGGTAAATTTTCAATCGTCAGGGGTTGTTCTTGGGTAATTGATAGCCGCTTGATTTCAAATCCTTGAAAGTCTAAATCCAACTGTTGACTAAGTTTTTGTTGAGTTTGCTCTAGCCCAAGTGCGATCGCTTTTTGCACTAACTCGCTAGTTGGTAGCAGTCCAATACTGCCACAAGCTGTCACTAGCACCAGCAATATTGCTGTCAAAACTAATCGCACCATGTTATTCCTGAGATTCCCCTTATCAGCGATAGTATAACTGTAGATTCTCTCAATTCTCTCATCTACCATGCCAAAACAGTCTATAGGTCTTGATAACCAACTCTACAATTATCTTTTATCTGTTTCACTACGGGAACCAGAGATTCTTGGGAAGTTACGCCAAGAAACCGCCAGTCATCCCCGGAGTGGAATGCAGATTTCACCAGAACAAGGACAGTTTATGAGACTTCTGGTGCAGTTAATTGGAGCGAAGAAAACCCTGGAAGTTGGAGTGTTTACGGGTTATAGTTCACTTTCTGTAGCTTTAGCACTACCAGATGATGGCAAGATTATCGCTTGTGATGTGAGTGAAGAATTTACTGCGATCGCTCGGCGGTATTGGCAAGAAGCTGGAGTTGCCGATAAAATCGATCTCCGATTAGCACCAGCTTTAGAGACTTTAGATCAATTATTGGCAACTGGGCAAGCAGAAACCTTTGATTTTGCCTTTATTGATGCTGATAAAGAAAATTATGATGGATATTATGAGCGATCGCTACAATTAGTGCGTCCAGGTGGATTAATTGCTATTGATAATGTTTTATGGTCTGGACAAGTTGCTGATGAGCAAAATCAAGATGAAAGCACCCAATCTATCCGCGCTCTCAACAAAAAGTTACATCATGACGAACGGATAACATTATCCCTTGTCCCCATCGCCGATGGACTTACTTTAGCCATCAAGCGACCTTAATACAGCAGGGGCGCACAGTTAGTTGTGCGCCCCTACCACCTGTTCTATTTCTATTTATCGAACAGAATTCAAGAGTCAGGATGAATTCTGACCAAAAAAGCGGTAGCGAGTATTTTCAAGTCGCGTCTTGATTCTAACCAGAGCTTTCTTAGTCTCCGGCTCTACTCCTGAATTCTGACTTCTGAATTCTGACTTCTGAATTCTTCTTCATTTAAAAGTTGTAGCCAACTCCTAATAGTAGCCCGACATCAGTTTGATCCATAAAAGCAGCATTTACGGCACCTGTCACCGTAAATCGAGAACCTACAGGAAGGTCTACACCACCAGTTAGAAGTAAGCCAATGTCAGTATCAAGATTAGCTTCAATTGCTACGCCAGCACCGATGTAAGGAGATATAGCAAAGCTTCTTTCACCCACCGAACCTGCTGCGCGGGGAGAAAAATCCAAAGTTACGGGAACTAGGAATATTGTATCGTCCCCAAAGATCACCGATGGTCGCACTGATAGATAGTTTGTCAGACCAAGTTTGCTGATGACTGTAAAGTTACCCTCACTCAAAGCTGTATCGTTACCGCTCAAACCAATGTTACCAGCGACTCCGAGATAGCTTCTGCCACCACGAGTAGCTCTACCTACATTCACATCAGGCGTTGTGCCGTTCGTGCCTGTTGGTGGCTGATTTAACTGACTGATGTTAATATCAGGCGGGATTAGGACTTGGTTAATTGCATGGATAATACCATTGCTAGCTTTGACATCTGCCTGAATAACTCTGGCATTATTCACCGCAACTTGATTGTTAGCCGAATCGATTTGAATATTTACAGGTCTTTCTTCAAAGGTTTTCAGTTCCCCAGTCGAAAGCTGACTAGCAGTTACCGCACCAGGAACCACATGATATCTCAAAATCTTAATCAATGCTTCTCTGTTTTCTGGTTGCTCTAACTGTTGTAAGGTAGCAGCAGGCAAAGCAGCAAATGCATCATTGGTAGGAGCGAAGACTGTATAAGGGCCAGGCTGTTGCAGAATATCTACTAAACCAGCTGTCTTTAATAAAGAAGTTAGAGTTGAAAAAGAATTACTGGATGAAGCAAGAGAAACAATATCAGTAGCAGTTGGAGTTCCAGCGACTATATACTGACTAGCTGGAAGATTGCTAGCAATGGGTTGTAGCCGTCCTTGTCTAGCCAAAGCTTGATATAAAAGTGCTGCGGCTTCAGCGCGAGTTAGCGACTGTTGCGGATTGAGTTGTTTCACATCCGGGTAGTTGACAACAAGATTACCTGCTGTTGCTGCTGCCACACTACCAATAGCGTAATCTGGGATAGCTGAGGCGTCGTTGTAGTAAGTACTAAGAGTACTTGTATCGCCACCAGACAAACCCAAGCCACTACTTAAAGCAACAATCCCCTGCACTCTAGGGATTTCTTGATTTGGTCTAAACACGTTCCCAGGATAGCCTGCCAAAAATCCAGTTTCGTAGGCTAGCTGAATTGCAGAAGCCGCCCAATAGCCAGCAGGAACATCACTAAATCCACCGGCACTTAATTGCCGAACTCGGTTTTGGTTACTGAAAGCTCTTTGAATCAAGGCGGCAAATTCAGCACGAGTTACAGGTTGATTCGGTCTAAAGCTGCCATCAGGAAAGCCAGCAATCACGTTATTGTCAGCCAGGACTTGAATGAAGGGACGCGCCCAATAATCTGAAGAAACATCAGACAAGTTAACTGTTGAAGTTGGTGCTGGTGTTGGTGTTGGTGTGGCAGATGGAACAGTAGTTTGAGATGAAGCTGGTGTAGAAATTACGATGGGAGTTATTATCGCAGCTGTCATGCCCAGAACTAACAAAGCAACCTTTGCTGATGACCAGCGAAACAAACTAGACATGGAAATATCCTCTTTGCAATTTATTGGGTTGACTATTGGAAAATACTGGATGCAAGGTTAAGTGAATACAAATATCCAGATGATTATTAGGTTTGCCTTGATATAAAAACCAGAAATGAAACTCCTTCACTCTGGCTGGAAAACTCAGATGTGGGACATTACAAGTAGTTGCTCTAACATCTCATAACATTGATCCCCATGTTTACCACACATAGTATAGTATATGATTCCTATTTGTTTTTTAAAAAAACGCAAATCAAACTAAGCATAATTAGAGACACTGTGGCAATCTGATATGTTGCAATAATAAAGATAATTAGTGCAAGTAGGCGATTTTATCAGTTATAAAATTGCAGTCAAGTAGTCAAAGAATTGGCTTTTAATAACCGTTTCTTTATGATTGCCGATGAGGGTTAATGCCGTCAACCTCAATGCATCATGTTCTTTAACAAGGGTTAAGAAGTAAAATCAGTCTTGGCAATATGCTGTATTATTAGTCTTTGAGCAAAATTATACAACTAACTAATGGCTGGATTTTTAGGAAAAGCTTTCACTCTTTAGATAGTTGACCCGTAATGGAGAATTTGGCAATACTAGATGGGAAATTAGCGATCGCAATCAAAAATTCTGACCATGATTGCGCCAACACTTTTTGCTAGGAATTATTTTTGGCAAAAGACTATTTCATGAAAAGGAACCCACAGATAAACTAGGATTTTTGGAAGAGGTCTAATCTCTATCAGTTCTGCTTATAACTCCTCTGGAGCTATAGCAACAAATCCAGTTTTCACTCCCCGCTTAAACCCAGCATTTTCATAGAAGTGCAACGTCTCCTCATGTTTTGAGCCACTCAGAAGCATCACTTTATAGCACTGTTGCTGCCATGCTAAAGCTAATGCATAATGAAGCACCTGTGTACCAAATCCCTGTCGTCGGTAATCGGGGTGAGTGATGACATTTTCAATAATGCCGTATGGACGTGCGCCACGCGTCAAGTTGGGAACAATGGTTAAGTTACACGTTGCGACTAATTGGCTAGCAATATCAGCCACAATGTAATACAAACGGGGATCATCTAAAATCCCATCCCAGATGGATTGTAAAACATCATCAGCAGGTAGAGGCGCATCTACAGGATTTAAGTGGTGATACAACGCCAGAAGTTGGGGAAGTTCGTCGCGTGCAATCAGGCGAACGGTAATTATCGGTTTAGACATCCAGATAAAAAAATATCCAATTAACTATTGTAGGGTGGGCGTCTCGCCCGCCCAGTAAATAGGCTACGGTGTACACACAAGTCCTAAAAACCTAGCTTGATAAGCATTTCCTCGTTCCCAGTCGGAGACTGGGAATGCATTCATTGAGTCTCTGACTCAATATCTGACTAGAGGCAGAGCCTCTAATCAGGCATTCCTATGCAGAGCATAGGAACGAGATAAACCAGCGAACAATGAGAAATTGATCTTTTTTTGACTTGTGTGTACACCGTAGCTTTATAAGGGGGGACTAAGGGGGGTAATAATTCGATTAAAATCACAACATACT
>NZ_JAWJTF010000130.1:0-23204 GCF_048836525.1 Nostoc sp. CALU 546 | reverse complement strand
TTATTTATCAGAAAAATGGGTTTAAAACCCCGTGCTTCTAGCACGGCTTTGATTTGCTAGGTTTACCTCTTCCAGTAAATGTGTTAAAGTCCTGGAATGCTAACCATGAATTACCGCTACAGAATCTATCCAAACATCACTCAGGAACAATCGCTTTTTGACTGGATGGATGTTTGTCGTGTTGCCTATAACTACGGACTGCGAGAAATTAAGGATTGGTGTAATAGCCGGAAATGCATGGTTGATAGATGCTCTATCAGTCATGAATACATTATGGCTGCGGATGCTTCTTTCCCTAGCGAAGTAAAGCAACTTAACGCTTTACCAAAAGCGAAAAAGGCATTCAAGAGATTGGGTGAAGTACCAAGTCAAGTTTTGCAGCAAGCTATCAAGCAGTTGCACCGAGCTTGGGAGGGATTTCAGAAGATTGGGCATGGGTTTCCCAGATTTAAAAAGTTTGGGCAATTCAAGTCTTTGTTGTTTCCCCAGTTTGCAAAGAATCCAGTAACTAGTACACATATTGCTTTGCCTAAATTGGGGTTGATTCCAATTAATTTGCATCGCCCAATACCAAGTGGATTTGTGGTTAAGCAAGTTCGGATAATCAACAAAGCGGATATTTGGTACGCCTCCATTAATATCCAATGTGATGTTAGCGTCCCCAGCCCGATGCCGCACGGTCATCCCGTTGGGGTAGATGTGGGACTTGAAAAGTTTTTGGCAACCAGTGACGGCGTTCTCGTAAAGTCGCCCAAGTTTCTGAAAGTGATGCAAAGCAAGCTGAAATTGCTGCAACGCAGACTTTCGAGGAAAAATAAGCGCTCTAAAAATTACGAGAAACAACGCATCAAGATTGCTAGACTTCATCACACGATTGACAACACTCGCAAAGATTTTCACTTCAAACAAGCTCACGCCCTTTGTGATGCTGGTGATATGGTCTTCATGGAAGACTTGGATTACCGGACTTTGGCTAAAGGGATGCTGGGCAAACAGATGCTTGACGTGGGGTTTGGACAGTTCCGAAACATCACCAAGTATGTTTGTTGGAAGCGTGGTAAATTCTTCGGTGAAGTCAATGCTAGGGGGACTTCTCAACAATGTCCTGAGTGTGGTGCAGAAGTTAAAAAAGACTTGAGTGTTAGAGTGCATCATTGTCTTAGTTGCAATTACATTACAGATCGTGACGTAGCCAGTGGGCAAGTAATTAGAAACAGAGGAATAGAACTGATTAGTACGGCGGGGCACGTCGGAATTCAAAATGCCTATGCAGACGGTTTGCCGGGGATTGGGGAAACTCAGTCTAGGTCAAAGTCGAAAACCCGCAAGGGAGTAACTAGGAAGTCTAAGAAGTGATTCTTAGAAGCTCCGCACCTTCAGGTCGGAGTCATGTCACTTAACTACTCGTTGTTGATATTCCTGTTCAGTAATCATATCGAGAGTGTTCTCTAGGCGATCAACAAATACGATACCGTCGAGATGATCATACTCATGTTGAAAAATCCGAGCGATAAAATCGGTTAATTCTTGCTTTTGTAAGTTGCCTTGAGAATCAGTGTATTCGACTTCAATAGATTTATATCGAGGAACTAACCCCCGAATTCCTGGAACACTTAAACAACCTTCCCAATCTTTGACAACTTCAGTTGAGTGAGCAATGATTTTGGGATTAATCATAGCAGTAGGTTCCATTTCCGGGGCATTGGGATACCTGGCATTAGGACGGGAAGCCACAATAAATAAACGATAGGATTGCGCTACTTGAGGTGCAGCAATTCCCACCCCGTTAGCCTTGGCAACAGTGGTGATTAAGTCTTCAATTAATTTTTGGATATGCTCATCTTGAATATTCTCAACCCAAGCAGCTTTTTGGCGTAGTGTTGGATTGCCTAATTGAATTATTGGCGCTAACTCACTCATGATGAAACTCCCTTAAGTAATGGGGAATGGGGAATGGGGAGTAGGGAATGGGGAATGGGGAATGGGGCATTGGGCAAATGACAAATGACCAATGACAAATGACCAATGACAAATGACCAATGACAAATGACAAATGACCAATGACAAATATCATCCTTCACGTCTTACTGGTAAAGGGGCAGGTTGAACTCTTACTTGAACAATTTGCCCATTGCGTTCCACTTCTATTGGTAAGGTAGTACCGATTTTGCTATTTTCTACTAGCTTTTGTACTTGGTCAATTTTAGTCACAGGCTGGTTATTAATGCTTTTAATCACATCACCAACTCGTAGTCCAGCCTCAGAAGCAGGCGATCGCGGCACAATTTCAACCAGCAAAACGCCCTCATCTGCTGTAAGATTTAAGCGATCGCCTGCTCTACTTGTTATTTTTTCTTTAATATCTGGTGTCAGTGTCACCATCTGAACACCCAAATAAGGATGATCCACCTTACCTGTAGCAATTAATTGCTGGGAAATTCTTTGCACAGTGTTAATGGGAATAGCAAATCCCAAACCTTGAGCGCCTTGAATAATCGCTGTGTTCATTGCAATTACCTGGCCACGAGCATTTAGCAATGGCCCACCGGAGTTACCAGGGTTAATCGCTGCATCTGTTTGAATGTAATCAACCCGCTTGTCACTAGCACCGATATCGCTACCAGAACGACCTGTAGCACTAATAATCCCAGAAGTGACGGTATTATTCAAGCCCAATGGATTACCGATGGCAACTACTGCTTCTCCTGGTTGCAAGGCATCGGAATTACCCACAGCTAGGGTTGGCAGATTATTAGCATCAATTTTGATCACAGCTACATCCGTTACTGCATCTTCACCCAGTACTTTCCCATCAAAAGTCCGGCCATCTTTGAGTGTGACAGTCACTCTATCAGCACCATCTACCACATGGGAATTGGTCAAAATTTGACCTGAAGAATTAATGATGAATCCAGAGCCGCTACCCCGCTCTACTCGTTGTCTAGGCTGTGGCGCTGCGTCTCCAAAAAATCGCCGGAAAAATGGATCGTTAAATTCGCCTGGTACGCGAGGGCGAGAAGTGATTGTGCGGGAAGAATCAATGCGAACTACCGCAGGCCCCACATTTTGCACTACTTTCACCACAAAATTAGGATCTCCAGACGAAGAGAAAATTGGCGGGGGGACAATTACCGGATTAGGTTCTGCTGTATTTTGGGCTTGAGTCTGGTTTTGTCGAGTCTCAAAAGTCTTAGCAGGTAGAAGAGAGCAGCTCCCCAGGAACACCACTCCTACCCCATATAAGAGCATCCACAATCTGTGGGGCAAACGCCTAGTACCAATATTTTTGGGCGCTGAGTGATGCTTTGTTGTCTTCATGTGTCGTTGCTTCTCCGTATCAGTCGGTGGGTGTTAGGATGTTGCCTACTGGGTATGTCCCAAAATGATTACAACTTAAAAGCTTATTCTAGGTCTAGCGTGTCTCAATGCTAAATTGGTGCTTTCTCTTCTATTGTGACAATTAGCAGCCAAGGTGGTGGATAATGGAAATTCCCGAAATTCCCATAGAAAGTTTGTGGAGTCAGGTACTAGAGCGCCTACAGCTTGAACTATCCCGGCCTACCTTTGAAACTTGGATCAAAACTGCTAGTGCAGAGCGATTAGAAAATAATTGCTTGGTTATCCGCACTCCTAACCCATTTGCTCGTAATTGGTTACAGAAGTATTACATCAATACCATTGCTCATGTAGTACAAGATATTCTCGGTCATCCTGTAGGAATTTATATTACCGTTGCTCAAGGTGATGAAGTTTCTAATTTTAGTGAACGAGAGGTTTCTGGGGAATCACCAAATCCTAACAGTATTTCTGAACCTGTTCCTAATCACAATCATAAAACTACTGAATTAAATTCTAAATATGTCTTTTCGCGATTTGTAGTTGGTGCCAACAATCGGATGGCTCACGCTGCTTCTTTGGCGGTTGCAGAATCCCCTGGTAAAGAGTTTAATCCTTTATTTTTATGCGGTGGTGTAGGTTTGGGTAAAACTCATCTTATGCAAGCTATTGGTCACTATCGCTGGGAAATCTCTCCTGATTGTAAAATATTTTATGTTTCTACTGAGAAGTTTACTAATGATTTAATTACAGCAATCCGTAAGGATAGTATGCAAAGTTTTCGAGAGCATTACCGAGCCGCTGATGTTTTATTAGTTGATGATATTCAGTTCCTTGAAGGTAAGGAATACACTCAAGAAGAATTCTTTTATACTTTTAATACTTTACATGAAGCTGGCAAACAAGTAGTTATTGCTTCTGACCGCCCTCCTAACCAGATTCCTAGCTTACAAGAACGTCTTTGTTCTCGGTTTTCTATGGGGTTAATTGCCGATATCCAAAAGCCGGATTTAGAAACTAGAATGGCAATTCTACAGAAAAAAGCTGAGGATGAAAATATTCGGCTTCCCCGCGATGTAATTGAGTATATTGCTTCTAACTATACTTCTAATATTAGAGAGTTAGAAGGAGCTTTAATTCGGGCTGTGGCTTATATTTCTATTTGGGGTTTACCGATGACGGTGGAAAATATCACACCAGTTTTAGAACCGCCTAATGAAAAAATGGCAGCTACCCCAGAAGCAATTTTAAAGGTTGTGGCTGATAATTTTGATGTTTCAATAGACGATCTCAAAAGTAACTCACGACGAAGAGAGATTAGCTGGGCGCGTCAATTAGGAATGTATCTCATGCGCCAACACACGGCTTTGAGTTTGCCGAGAATTGGGGAAGAGTTTGGTGGTAAAGACCATACAACGGTGATTTACAGTTGCGATAAAATTACTCAACTCCAGGAGAGCGATCGCACTTTAGCACAAACTCTACGCCAACTGAGCGATCGCATCAATATGACTAGTACAACACGGCAGAAATAAACCAATCATTCCAAATCAACGAAACCCTTATGCTGTATTCATTTTTAATTTTTGATTTTTAATTCCGTCTTGCGGTACTAGCCATTCCCAAAAACCATCGTGAAGATTTATTTTAAGTTTTCCACAACCAGCACCGTAAACATTAGCCTTGATGACTGAATAATTAGTCAATAATATTAAGTAACGTATAAAAATTGATTAAATTTAACTTAGATTGTGGAAAAAACTGTGGAAAACTTGATATTTTGCTAGTAAAACTTAATTAAGTATAATTACCTTGTGGAAAACTGACATAGTTTTTCCACAGGTTTTCCACAGATGTAAAGTAGTTTCTGTTAATAATTTTTTCCTCCTGTCTCCTGTCTTCTAGCTCCTGCCTTTCTTTGTAATTTATATAGTTATGACTCGAAGAATTACAACAAGCCGGCTTAGGAGATGGGAGAGGAAACCAGCGGTTAGTTTTGCCAGCGCATCATCCAGAAAGTTTTCAGGTTCGCAAGCGATAACCCATCCCTCTAACGGTTTCAATGAGGTTACTACCTAGTTTCTTGCGGAGATAACCGACATATACATCGACAATATTAGAACCTGGATTATAGTCGTAGCCCCAAACGTAATCTAGCAGTTGTTCGCGACTTATAACTTGTCCGGGATGACGACAAAACATTTCTGCCATTGTAAATTCACGAGCAGGTAATTCTACAAAGCGATCGCCTACTTTTACCTGTCGAGTTCGCAAATCAAGCACCACGTTACCCGCTTGGAGGAGAAATTCTTGGTCATTTCTCACAGGTCTAGCACTTCGCAAACGCAACTTTACCCGCGCCAGAAGTTCTTCAAATCGGAAGGGTTTGGTGACATAATCATCTGCGCCCCCTTCTAGTCCAGCAACTTTATCGTGAATATCACTCCGAGCCGAGAGGATAATTACAGGTAAATCTTCCCCCTGTCCCCGCAGTTCTTCGAGTACCTGAAATCCATCTTTTCCAGGTAATCCCAAATCCAAAATTAGTAAGTCAAAGCTTCCATTATGTGCTATGTCTAGCACATACAACCCATCGGTAACAGTTGTTGTTGTAAATCCTTGCGATCGCAATCCTTTCTCAATAAATGAAGCAATCCGGGGTTCATCTTCAGCGATGAGAATGTTGGCCATAAGCACTCATTTCCTGCGGGGGATCGAGGGGTAAAACGATGGTAAACATCGAACCTTTTCCTAGTTGACTCCGAAGTAACACTTGTCCACCGTGGGCCTCTGCGATCGCTCGGACAATTGACAGTCCCAATCCCGCACCCTCAGAGCGACGACGGCTGTTAGAAGTTCGAGCAAAACGTTCAAAAATCCGTTTTTGATCAACAAGGGGAATGCCTTCGCCTGTATCGCGTACCCAGAAACGCACCTTTCCCTTAGCGATCGCACAACCTATGGAGATAGTATCACTCTTTGCTGTATGCTGAGTCGCATTCTGCGCCAGATTAATCACAGCCTCAGTAATTCTTTGGCGGTCAACTATAATCTGACCCCTTGCGATCGCATCTATTTGCCAATCTCGCTCTGCTAGTGCCTGAGTTTTGACAAATAACTCTTGGGTTAAGTCTGCTACATTCACCGTAGTCAACTGCAAAAAATCTAAGCGTTCTGCCTTCGCCAACAAAATCATGTCATCCACCAGACGGCTCATCCGGTCTAATTCTCCCATGACCAGCGCCAAGGTTTCCTGTTGCTCTTGGGGGTCATCTCCCATCAGTTCCAAATGTCCGCGAATGATGGTAATTGGAGTCCGCAATTCATGCCCAGCATCGTTGACAAATTCTTGCTGCGTAGCAAAAGCTGCCTCTAGTCTGTCCATCATTTCGTTGAATGTCTTTGCTAATTCTGCCAGTTCTCCCTTACCTCGCGCAGGTAAGCGTTGGGTTAAATCTGACTCACTAATTGCATGAGCAGTAGCAGTAATTGTCCGTAGAGGAGATAGCACCCGTCCCGCCGCCAACCACGCCAGGATGAAGGACACCACAAACACTAGACTAGAAACCTCAATAATTACCGAAACTGCTTCTAGGGCTTCTGCACGTTCACCAACTGCACTATGGGCAACAACGAAGACTCCCTGAGTTTGTCCATTAATTTTAATCGGTTCCACCATGTAAAGGATCTTACTAAGATCGGGATCGGAAAATTCTTTTTCTCCCTGCTCTGGTTGAGTTTGTTTTGCCCACCGTTCCATGAGTGGTGAGTCTTTAGCAAGTGGTTTAGGACGCGCTCTGGGGCTAGATTTATAAAATTCACCATCAACAAACGTGATGAAATAAGAATCATCCTCTGGTAGTCGATATAACAGATAAGCTCTGAAAAGTCTGATCAAATCTTCTTTGGAGGCTGGAGGAGCGATTTGTTTTTTGCCAGCCAGCAACCATTTCAATTGCTCTGGCCCAATCACTATGTCTTCTGGATCGTCCTCAGTCAGTGCATCATCTGGAGCAAAGGTTTCACCTTTAATTAACGCATTGAAAGCCGCTATATCTTCTACCATATCCTGACGAACTCGCTCATCAATGCGCTGGTAGAGCTTATAGCGAAAGGCGGGAATAGCGATGAGAAATGTTATCCCCAAAATCAGCAAGTACCAGAATAAAATCCGGGTGCGTGCTTCTCCAAATACTTGCTGCCAACCTAAAAACAGTTTCGGTATCTTAATCCCAAACCTGCGATCGCGGCGATGGCTGGTGATGCTGCTCATTTTTCCCCCTCCCCACTTGAGACAGTCTATCGCAATTGGGGATTTGTCATTTGTCATTGGTCATTTGTCATTTCTCCCCAATCCCCAATCCCCAGTCCCCAATCCCCAGTTCCCAATCACTGAGATAAACGCCAAATCTTAATAGTATTATCTTCACAACCGCTGATAAGGGTTTTGTCATCAGGACTGAAGGTAACGGATGTCACTGTGTTAGTGTGCCCCGCCAATGTGAGAATTTCCGCTCCTGTGGCTGGATTCCAAAGTTTGATGGTGCGATCGCGGCTACCACTAGCAATCATTTTACCATCGGCACTGAAGGCTAAGGTTGTGACAGTGTTTACATGTCCCACCAGTGTACGAATTTCTTTTCCGGTAGCTAGATTCCAAAGTTTGATGGTGCGATCGCGGCTACCACTGGCTAAAGTTTTACCATCTGGACTTATAGCCACTGTTGTTACTGTTTGAGAATTTCCTTCTAGTGTCCGGATTGAGTACCCTTTTGTGAGATTCCAGATTTTGATCGTCTTGTCAAAACTCCCACTAGCAAGAATCACGCTATCAGGGCTGATGGCCACTGATCGCACCCAGAATGTATGCCCTACCAGTGTCCGAATTTGCTCTCCTGTTGCTAAATCCCATATTTTGATGGTGTTATCATCACTACCACTAAGTAGGGTCTGGCTATCAGCACTGATGGCTAGGGCATGAACTGAGTCAGAATGCCCTGTAAGAGTCCGAATTTGTTTTCCTGTGCCCAAATTCCAAATTTTGATGGTGTTGTCATCATTACCACTCACCAGAGTTTTGCCATCTGGGCTAATTACCACGGCATTCACCTGCTGAGAATAGGTGTTGAATGAAGAGATTGGGCTTCCGGTTGCGAGATTCCAAAGTTTAATTTTGCGATCGTCGCCACTGCTGGCTATGGTTTTGCCATCGGGGCTGATGGCGACCGATAAAACCGAGTTTTCATGTCCTTGAAGGGTATTGGCTAAGGAAGCCTTTCCCAAAGTAATATTTAGTGACTGACCTAAAAACGCTTCATCTTTGGTAGAACTATTATGCTGACTCAGCCTAGATACTAAACTAGTCTGAATCCGGCGAAAATGTTTATACCAAGATTCTTGAAATCCGAACAACAGAATGAAAGCACTTACCAAGATGAAAGTTTTCAGTAAGGGATAACTTTTTGGTAAATATGGAGCTTTCGTTGGTGGTATTTTCCCAGAGGACTTACCCGCTGGTGGTAGTGCGAGGAGTTGTTTGGGAGTCAAGTCTCTGAGAACTTCATCGACTGACTGGTAACGTTCATTGACATCTTTTTTCAAAAGCTTGTCGATGACAAAATCTAACTCAGGATTTAATGGACTCCTTAAATATTCCCGCCAATTACTCACCCAGGCGTACCCAGATTCCATCCACAACTGAAAGGGGGAATTTCCTGTTAGCAGATGAAAGCAGGTAGCCCCCAAACCGAACAAATCACTGGCGGGGAAAGCTTTACCATCTCTAATCTGTTCTAGGGGGGAATAACCATGTGAACCAATGGATGTGCCCGATTTCTGCTGGACTTTGGCGGTAAATTGCTTTGAGGAGCCAAAATCAATCAGGTTTAATCGCCCATCACTTTTATTGCGGATAATATTTTCTGGCTTGATATCGCGATGAATGATTTTGCGATCATGGATAAATTTCAGGATTGGCAGTAAATCTAGCAAAATAGATTGAATTTCTCTAGCATTATATGCCTTGCGCTGTTGCAACTCCTTTAACAAATTTTCTCCATTGACAAACTGCTGCACTAAATATAGGCAGCCATCTTGTTCAAAGTAGGCTAGCAAAGTCGGAATTTGGGGATGTTCCCCAAGGTCTTGTAGTCGCTGCGCTTCTTCAGCAAACAACTCCATCGCCTTTTTTTGCGACCAAGTTCCTTGAAATTTTGGCGCTAGTTGCTTGATAACACAGCGTTCATTGAGTTTATCGACATCTTCTGATAGATAGGTTCTCCCAAATCCCCCCTCATCTGAAAGGACTCGGATGACACGGAAGCGATTTCTTAAAAGTGACACCAACGGGGTGCTACAACTTTGGCAAAACTTCTTTCCATTAGGATTCAGGGGATTTGGGCAATCGGGATTTAAGCAGCAGATCATGATCTGACAGGCGCGACTGCATGACAACTTAGGCTAAGTTTGCCCCGAACTTTCCCTTAAGAATATTGACTCTCGCTTACTTGTGGTAGAAAACCCTGTTCTGGGGATTGGGGAATTACTTATATAGCTAGCGTTTGTAAAAAGTAGTCAGTCTTCCTCATCTGTGGAAAACTACGAGAGCCATAAGATTAATTATTCTATCGATTATATATTAATCTGAATAGAAATATTTTTCTGAACTGTTAAACCTAGTAATTTTGCTTGTATATTGTCAAGCGATAACTTACTAAGTATTAAAGATAAACCCTGATTAATTAATCATCACTGACGAGCAAATATAGTTAAAATGCTTACTAAATTTGTTTTGGCTATTTTAAATTGCCCATGATTAATTATTCATTTGATACTTTAGGTAAAAAAAGGCTTCAACTAAACTATAGGAATCCGGTTTGATTACTGAAATCATTTGCGTAGGTAGGCAAAAGGCAAAAGGCAATAGGCAATAGGATTTCAGAAGATTAAGGTGTACCGAATTTTTTTCAAAAATCAAATATGAGTCCTATAGAACGCTGATGCTCTACTAACCAAGGAATATGTAGTTGTGGGTTTTGCGTAGGCGTAGCCCGCCGTAGGCATCGTGCGCGATTAAAAAAGTATAAACTGCGGAAAACCATCTCCAGGGAAATACGTTCTAAGGGTTGTTGCAAAGCGACAGCTACATCAGCACACAAATGCTTATCCGAGCAGAGCAGTATTGGGATGCTCCAGTTACAACTGTGGTTGCGATCGCAAGTCTTCTAATACTCCCTGCAAAAATTTACCCCATTCCGCCGCCAAAGGGATTTCTGTAAACGGAACCCGCACTGAGTTAGTAGATTCGGAAAATAGAAATTCTAATTCTATAGAACGACCTTTTTCCGGTGGATTCTCTACATCTACTGATTTGTCATCAACTAAAAACTGGATTTGTTTGATATCAAGCAAAGAGAATGTTTCTAGTTTAATCGGCCCTTTAGGCGTGGGTTTTCCCCAAGTTAGATTATTGCCTTTTTGACCTAGTACGGAATAAATATCATACTTAGCTCGTTCAAATTGCTCTGCCCAGGCGCGATAGGCTTCAACTTTTTGATACTCCTTCGAGCCTTGCCAAGCCAACCAGAAAAACATTACTAATAGGGGCAACCACAAAAGACCACGTTCCATCGTTTAAAAAAATCCTCAGTCCTGAGTGAAACTTGTAACTAAAAGTGCAAAATCCACCAACAAGTGATGGAGATAAGTTATGGTAGTGAGCAAACTGGCAAAAAGCGGTGATGAGTTAATATGAGAAAACTTATATTATTGTGCTTGTTTGTCATTGGGCTGGGATCTGCCATATTTGGTTTCCTGAATTTTCAGGGATTGGCAGCTAAAGGAGAGTTTGAGACGATTTTGCTTGATTTTCGGGAAGATATTCCATCATCTGTGGTGGAACAGAATTTGCAAGCGATCGCCAAACAATATAACGTTACACCCCAATTAGACAACAAGTTTTCCAAAAAAGATAATGTGTATATTATCAAGGGCGATCGCCAACGGCTCCAAGAACTGAAAAAATCTCAGTTTGCCCAAGCTACAGAATTCATTGAACCAAACTATATCTACAGCAAGATTCCTCAACCAGGTGAAGCCGCTTGGCTAGGAGAATTTTTAAGACCCCAAGAAGATGAAGAAGCAAGTCCTTCATTAACTGGCCCCAATGACCAATATTACAGCAAGCAGTGGAACTTGCACAAAATCGGTATTGAAGGCGCATGGAGTCAAACCAAAGGTAGCGGCATCACAGTTGCAGTGATTGATACCGGGATTACCAAGGTGCGGGACTTGTATGAGACAAAATTCGTCAAGGGCTATGATTTTGTTAACGACCGAGAAGAAGCCACAGACGATAATGGCCACGGTACTCATGTTGCCGGAACTATTGCCCAAGCCACAAATAACAAATATGGCGTAGCTGGAATTGCCTACGAAGCTAGCCTTATGCCGTTGAAGGTACTCAGTTCTTATGGCGGTGGTACCGTAGCTGATATTGCCGAAGCGATTAAATTTGCTGCTGATAAAGGCGCAGATGTGATTAATATGAGCTTGGGTGGTGGCGGTGAAAGCCAGTTGATGAAACAAGCGATCGAGTATGCCCATAGAAAAGGTGTAGTTATTATTGCCGCTGCGGGGAATGAAAACGCTAATGGGGCAAGCTATCCAGCCAGATATCCATACGTCATCGGCGTTTCGGCAATTGGCCCAGATGGCGAAAGAGCACCTTATTCTAATTTTGGTGCAGGGGTAGATATCTCTGCTCCTGGTGGTAGTGAAGCTGGTAAGATTCTCCAAGAAACCATCGATGAAAAAGGCGAAGGCGTATTTCTGGGCTTCCAGGGTACAAGCATGGCTGCTCCCCACGTTGCTGGTGTTGCGGCATTAATCAAAGCTGCTGGCATCCAAGAACCAGATGAAATTTTAAAAGTCCTCAAGCAGTCGGCACGAGTTATTCAGGATGACGGTTTGAACTATTATGGCGCTGGACAACTCAATGCAGAAGCAGCAGTCAAACTAGCCTTTAGTGGGCAAATCAGTTTCCCAGATTTCTTTCGGTGGTTACGGGATAGTGGCTATCTTAACCCAGGCTTTTGGATTGATGGTGGTGCGATCGCACTAATACCAAAGATTTTAATGGTAGTTGGTTCCTATCTGTTGGCTTGGTTTTTACGGGTTTACTTCCCCTTCACTTGGAGTTGGTCTTTATCTAGTGGACTAATAGCTGGCAGTTCTGGGTTATTCTTCCTCAAGGGAATCTATATTTTTGATCTTCCCCAATGGCCTTTCCGGGTTTTGGGCAGTTCCATTCCCGAACTAGGAAATACCCTCCAGGGAACTGATGCCTTGAATCCCCTATTTGCTAGTGTACTGATTCCCATTGTGTTAATGGCATTGCTGCTGGGACATCCGAGTTGGAAATGGTTTGCCATTGGTTCAACTTTAGGTGTAGCAGCGTGCTTAACTATAAGTGCGTTTTTAGATCCGGCAGTTTGGGGATTAGGAAGTGGTAACTTAGCACGCCTCTTCCTAATTGTTAATGCCCTAATTTGTTATGGACTTGTTCGTTTAGCATTGAAAAACGAAGAAAAAATAGCATAAATGGGGAATGGGGAATGGGGCATTGGGCATGGGGCATTGGGCATAGCGCATGAGGAATCAATTTTTATAACTCCTAACTCCTAACTCCTAACTCCTAACTCCTAACTCCCTACTCCCTACTCCCTACTCCCTACTCCCTCCCACTCAGCACTCTTATGAGCATTACACTTACAGGTACAATCGAACGCCGTGATATTGGCACAGGCGCATGGGCGTTAGTCACAGAAGAGGGTGTTACTTACGAAATCCTCAGAGGGGCTGACAAAGACTTACTCAAAGCCGGACAAAAGACAAAAGTTAAAGGACAGGTGCGCGAAGATATCATGACTACTGCCATGATTGGCCCTGTCCTGGAGGTCAAATCTTTTGAGGTAATTAGTTCTGATTAGCTGTAGAATTCAGAACCTCTTGCAGACGGCTTCTAAACTCCCCTTTGGGATGACCTCCTTTTACCTCACCCACAATCTTAAATTCCCCGTCTGGAGAATTGCAGAGGATATAAGTAGGCCATCCCATTTCTGATTTATCGGGATATTGAGTTAATAAAATCTTGCGATACTTGCGGTAAGCAGTTGTATCTTGCATCTTTACATCGATAAATTCTAAACCCAGTTCTTCTACCACCTTTTTGTCATAAAAAGACATTTTGTGGCAGATGCCGCATTCTTCTGAAGAGAACTTAATCACAGCTAAACTCATGGGTTGGCTACTCTTTGATTCTAGGCAAAGTTTTTTAGCATAATGCCATGAAATATTACCATATAGCTGGGCATTCGTGTCAACCTAAGCCTGAAACCCTACTCCAATATTTTTTCCTCCTTCGCTGCTTCTAGTAGGGAAGGTAATTTTTTGGGAGTTTCTGCCTTTAGCAGTGTGGCTGTCCTGTACTAATGCGATCAATTCTCCTAGTACCGCAAGATGGAAGTCAAAAGTCAAAAGAATTGTATTCCGAGCTTTTTGCGCCATTTCAAAGAGTTTTATAACCCGCGTAGGCGGGTTTTGTATGTGTAGCAGCGACTTCTAGTCGCAGAGGCAAGTAATAATTTAGACTTTTCAAACACCCTCTAAGACTTTTAGCAATTCCTAAACTGGGATTTAAGTCAGTAGTAAAATTGATTGAAGATTTAAATAATGATAGTAATAAGTTTAGAACTTACTAACTGTAAAAAATAATTACGGTATCCACTTACCAAAATAGGTTTTTTTAGGGTTTTATTAATTATTCTTTTATGGTGAGTAGATCAACGCCGTAGGTGCAATTCATGAATTACCCCTACAGCAGATGTGGTTTTTCAAAACATTGATATTTGGTCTTTACTCTCAATACGTAAGGACTAATGTTGATTCAAAAAGCTGTCTACTGACTTCCTCTGTTGATCTCGGAGAATGAAAAAAGGTCTTGGAACTTACTAGAGAAGTTAAGGGAAAAGGTAAAGTGTAGTCAGATATAAACTTCGTTCTAAATTCTGAATTTTTGAAGCAGCTTTCAAGGGATAATCCTTCTTATACAGCAGCCTACACGGAGAAATTAATATGACATCTCCAGAAACGGTTATATGGCTACAAGAACGCACGAGTTTAGGAATTCTCTCGCCGGAAGTGTTGAATGCGATCGCTCAACAAATTGAAGAACAAGTAGTGAGTGCCGAAACTGACTTAGTTAGCGAAGGCACTCCTCCAGAAGCCCTTTATATTCTTGTAGAAGGTCAACTCGAAAGCAATAGCACCAATGAAACCAACCCAGCTTTAGCTTGTGGATTCCTTCCAGGAGCAGTGATTGAACTCAAAGAATTGCTGTTGGATGAATTAACTCCATTCACAATTACTACGGTAACTGAATGTCATTTGTGGGTTGTGCCTGCTGCTAAATTTCGTGAATTAGCTACCCAATACCCCGAAATTGCTCAAGCTTTTTCGCGTCAATTGGCTCAAGAATTAGCTCAGGTTACATCTGCACTTGGCTATGAACAAGAACGTTCCGTAGCTTTGCGCCCATATTTAGTCACCAAGGCGCAACGGGGAATTGTTGGTACAAGTCGCTATGCTGTTCGGCTGCGGGAGCAAATTCGAGAAGCTGCTGCTGACAGCAAATCAGTAGATATTTTTGGTGAGCCAGGGTTAGAAAAAGACAATATAGCAGCCCTCATCCACTTTGGTTCTCCAAAACGGCGAGAACCAATTATTAAAGTAAATTGTGGTATTCTCCAAACGAGCGGTGCAGATTTATTCGGTCGCGCTGGTGGTAAACCAGGATTGTTGGAATGGTTGGGAGAAGGCACTCTAGTTCTCAACAATATTCAAGAATTGCCCGAAGAATTATTACCTGCCGTGACGGAGTTGCTCAAAACTGGTACGTATACCCCCGTCAGTCGTTCTGGAGATTCAGTAGCCGAACCTCGCCCCAGTCGAGCCAGAATTCTGATTGTTTCAGAAAAAACTCAGCCGACAATTGAACGCTCTGTTGGTCATATTATTAAAGTACCACCGCTACGGGTGCGGAAAGCCGATATTCAGACACAAGTTGAATATTATACCAGTCTCTACATTCGGTCTAGAGGCGTTCCAAAACCCCACATTACCCCAGAAGCTTTGCGTCGCCTCCAGTCTTATGATTTTCCTGGCAACCTCAAAGAATTGAAAAATCTGGTTGAAAGGGCGATCGTGCAGGCTGAGGGTGCTAATGAATTAACAGAAGAAATTTTCTGGCCAGCCGAAACTAAGAAAAAACGATTTCGGGTGAATCTGTTAAATGCCTATCCCTCTTTACGGCGGTTTTTACGTAGTCCCTGGTGGCCCGATCGCATTAACTATGGTTTTACTGCAACGGCTTTTGCGATCACAGTTGCAGTATTATTTATTGGGCCACAAACCCGCGATCGCAATTTCGTATTAAATCTATTTTGGGCTTGGTGGTGGCCTTTCTTCTTATTTCTCTTTCCCTTTTTGGGTCGTGTCTGGTGTTCTGTTTGTCCCTTCATGATTTACGGGGAAATTACCCAAAAGTTATCTTTATGGCTGTGGCCTCGAAAACTCAAACGCTGGCCAAGAGAACAAGCTGAGAAATGGGGTGGATGGTTCCTCTTTGGCTTGTTCTCCCTAATTTTCTTATGGGAAGAACTTTGGCATTTAGAAAATACTGCCTACCTCAGCGCTTGTTTACTATTGTTAATTACCTCTGGGGCGATGATTTTCTCGGCTCTTTTTGAGCGGCGATTTTGGTGTCGGTATCTCTGCCCCATTGGCGGGATGAATGGTTTATTTGCCAAACTCTCAATGACGGAACTCCGGGCACAGCAAGGTATTTGTTCTGCTAGTTGTACCACTTATCAATGTTATAAAGGTGGGCCGCAAAAGGGCGAAGGGCTGGAAACCAATGGATGTCCTTTATACTCCCACCCAGCGCAGTTAGAAGATAACCGAGATTGCGTACTGTGTATGACTTGCCTCAAAGCTTGTCCCCATCGTTCCGTTGAATTTAACTTGCGTCCCCCTGGTATTGAACTGTGGACAACTCATGTACCCCGCACTTATGAAGTAGCATTATTGTTTTTGCTCTTGGGTGGGATATATCTACATCGCTTGCCAGAGTTGCAGTCTTGGTTGGGGTTAGAACTGGATTTAAGTCAGTTTTGGCAACATTTGGGATTATCGCTGCTAGTGTTAATTATCCCAGCGATTCTTACTTTTGCGGCTTATGGCTTGCTCCAAGTGTTCAACTTTAACCGTAAGCCTCGATCATTTGTAGAGCTTGCATACGGCTACCTACCATTAGTTTTGGGGGGAAATTTAGCTCACTATTTGCGTTTGGGCTTGGGTGAAGGTGGGCGGATTTTACCCATCACTTTTGCTACTCTTGGTTTGAGTGGTGAACAATTGCCAATATTAGTTGCTCACCCGGCAGTGATTGCCTTCTTGCAAGGTGCAACCATAATTTTCTCAGTGTTAATGACTATATTATTAACGCAAAAGATTGCCAAGCAACCAGTGCGATCGCTCCTTTGGCAACACCTAGCTGCGATCGCTTTGGGAGTTAGTATGTGGGCGATTATCGTCTTTTGAGATTTACATCTTCCACCAGGCGGTTTCTAATCGCCTGGGCTAGGTGCAAAATGTGATTTAAGAACATTCTTCCCTACGAACGTGATAGAAAATACTTATATGATTTATGATTTTTGACTCATAGTGTAAGGATTACAGATAATGCACGTTCTAAAAAGATCCATCAAACCTGCAACTTATATATCATTCCTCCACATATACCAGACTACTTGGGGAACTGCTGGTGATATTTGTTTAATCCGTGAATCTGTCGCTGAGGAAAGTACAGCGAAGTTTGTCGGGCATAAAATCCAACTAGCAATTCCAAGAGGGCTGGAGCGCGATCGCATTGCCAACTGTCCGATAATTAAAGTTGCAGGTAATGTCGGCGACGGACATCCTAAAGAGCATCCATTGGAATGGGAAGCTTATGAGGGTGTAAATGAAGAAATAGCTTTAGCGGCTCTCAAACCTTGGGGATTCAAGTTAATTGAGCTTTAATGGGGCAAACCAGGCTTCTAAATCCGCGTAGTTTACCGCCGTAGGCATCGCCTGAAAATCCAATAATGCTTCACCGAGATTTTCTAATTGTTCTAAGGAGAGAGTTTCAATCCGGTTTAGCATCTCTTGGGGTAATTCTCCCACCCGTCGAGTAAGTTGACGGAGAATGAGCAATTGCCCTTCTGCTTTTCGTCCTTCTTCCCGTCCGCGTTGTTCACCTTCAGCGAGAATTTCTTGATAAATCACTGACTCGCGCATCATACTCTCCCGAAATAATTGTCGAATCAAGTCTTGATTTTGACGAGCGACATAGAGACTAGATTTAATTAGTTGCTACTCTAATCTACTAAACCAGGTTTCTAAATCCGCGATCGCCTGAAAATCCAACAATGCTTCACCGAGATTTTCTAATTGTTCTAAAGAGAGAGTTTCAATACGATCTAGCACCTCTTGGGGTAATTTTCCCACCCTTCGAGTAAGCTGACGGAGAATCAGCGCTCGTTCTCTTTGTTCGCCGCGTTGTTCACCTTCAGCGAGAATTTCTTGATAAATCACTGACTCGCGCATCATACCCTCCCGAAATAATTGTCGAATCAAATCTTGATTGTATTTTAACCCCGCTAAGATTTGGGTGTAAGCAGAAATTTCTGGTCGTTGTCTTAGCTCAAGTTGATTAACTTTTCCCACAACTTGTTGCAACAAAGCTTGGGGTTGCGTGGTTGCGGCCAGTGGTGCTAATGGTAACAAAGCAGGATCATTGAGGAATGGTTCGGGATTTTCTTCCCATAAGCGAATCACGCGATATTCATGACGGGTAGTTTCGACACAGAAGACAGTTTCAATTACTGTTCCTGGTGCAGGGGGAAGCAGTAATACGACAACTTGCGTTATTGGTAGACGATATAAACGATACAAGCGTACCCAGTAATCTAGCATCCGCAGGGGTAGGGGTGGCGTAGATTCTAGTTTGGTCTGAAATTCCAGATGGAGAATGCGTCCTTGTAGTTGTAAAAATGTTACATAATCAGCGCGAATTGGTTCGATGCTCAATTCGGTTTTGAGGACTGTGACGCTTGTTTGTGGTGTACCCAAAACCCAACTGGCAAAGGTAGCAGGATGTTTTTCGGACAGTAGTTTGCAAAGGTTATCAAAAGACATTTGCGATCGCTAACAATTGAACGAGGTATTGTTATTATCTCGTGCAGTGGTTTGAGTAGCCGATGTCTACGACGGGCTATGACGCTCGCGGACTCGCTAACGCAACGCTTACGGCGTCGCACCATCGCTCAAGGAAGCTCAATACTATACTCTGAGCGTATCTTTTTAAATTCCTGTAATATTTACATTAATATTCCATTTCTGGCTAGGTTGAGTTATCAGACGATAAAAAGATAACTGTAGCGATTCCTGATTTACTAATAAAAACCTAACCCCCTTCTCTTTTCCTACCAAGGAAAGGGCAGAAACAGCCTTTATTTCTAAATAAATTACGAATTACGAATTATACAAATGTATCTGCACATAATTAAAAAGTGATCGCCCTTTTTCCTTTTTCCCTTTATCCTGCTGTTGACAAATTCTTGATTTAATAAAAATCTGACTTCTCACGTTATGTAGAAAAGCTAATGCTAAACCTAAGCCCTGAGCAAACTTCATTACTAGGGAATGGAAGCGAGGTTTTCTAGAGAATAGTGAAAAGTCAGATATTGCAATGAGTGGAAAAAGAGATTGTGTCTCTCCTACCCCCAAGTAGAATCAATGCTCAGTTCACTTGGAACTAAGCTTAATAGATAGGCAAACGGATTAATCACGACCCCATTTGCGATCGCGCTCATAGCGACGGTAATTATCACGAATGTTGCGAAGGTTATTATCGCGGTCATAACGGCGATTATTGTCCCGGTCATAACGGCGGTTATTGTCCCGGTCATAACGGCGGTTATTGTCCCAGTCATAGCGGCGATTATTATCGCGGTCATAGCGGCGATTATTATCGCGGTCATAACGGCGATTATTGTCCCGGTCATAGCGGCGATTATTGTCCCGGTCATAACGACGGTTATTGTCGCGAATGTTGCGAAAGTCGTTCCGACGGTCATCATCACCATTTCTGTAACGACGACTATGACGTTCGTAGTTACCATCATCGTTGCGATCGTAGCTGTAGCTATCTAACTCAGCAAGATAAGACACTAGTGTATTAGCATCAGCTTTTGGAGAAATAGCCAAGGCTGAAGCAGATGCTATCAAGCCGGCGAGCAAAATAGAGGTAAAGCGATTCATGATGTGAGTCAAAAATTGTTGACAGTAATTTATGCAAGTCCAGTCTGTTTAGGAAGAGCAGATTCCACAAGTCTTTAGATCAATCCTATCAGTGTTGAATAACTCGAAAAGTTTTCTTGAGTGCGGTGATTAAGAAAACTTTTGTTGTCTGTGATACTTTTAAACTATTGATTTTGATTAGTCCACGGAGATGGACTTAATTTATGTATAGGACTCATATTTGATTTCTGAAAAAACTCAGTACAACTAAGAAGCCTTCTTGACTGTTGACTGTAGCAAGATTGCCTATTGCTTGTCTACGCAAATTCGTTCAGAAATCAAAGCGGATTTCTATAGTAGTGAATTTTATTCGCCAAAAACTTTTAAAACATTCTCTCATTGATATTCTTCAGCACTGCTACCAATTTTTCAATATGTGCTGCTTCATGAGTTGCCATTAAAGATATTCTGATCCGGCTTGTGGGCACTGTAGGAGGACGAATTGCTGGGGCAAAAATACCAGCCTCTCTTAGCTGTTTTCCAGCTTTGAGTGCATCTGTAGCACTGGGCAATTGAAAACATAATATAGGTGATTCAGAAGGCAGTAATTTTAAGTTAGGTAACTGTTGTTGCAGTAAATTTTTCAAGTAATGTACGTTTTGCCACAATTGGGCACGGCGTTGCGGTTCTTGTTGCACTATCTTGATTGCTGCTAAGGCCGCTGCGGTATCAGCAGGCGAAAGCCCAGTGGTATAAATCCAACTGGGTGAGCGGTTTCGCAAAAAGTCAATTAAGGCGCTACTTCCCGCTACGTATCCGCCTAAACTACCCAAAGCTTTACTCAAAGTGCCGACTTGAATTAACTGTTTTCCCGTGCAGGCAAAATGCTCGACACACCCAGCGCCAGTTTTTCCTATGACCCCAGTAGCATGGGCTTCATCGACTAGCAGCATACAGCTAAATTGATCAGCGAGATCAAATAGTGCAGGTAATGGACATAAATCGCCATCCATGCTAAAGACGCTATCAGTAAGAATCAAACAGCGTCGGTAGTTTTGCCGCTGTTTACTCAACTGAGTTTTTAGAACTGTAATATCACAGTGCGGGTATTCCACAACTGCTGCACCACTGAGAATCGCCCCGTTTTTCAGACTGGAATGATTGTACTGATCAGAGAAAATTAAATCACGCTTGCCAACGAGGGCAGTAATTGCACCCAAATTTGCTAGATACCCTGAACTAAATACCAAGGCATCTTCTGTTTGTTTGGTAGATGCGATCGCTTCCTCTAACTCCCTGTGTAATTCTCTATGCCCACTGAGTAATCTAGAACCAGTACTACTAGTTCCAAATTCGGCGATCGCAGCAGTTGCAGCTGCCATTAACCGCTCATCCCCAGCCAATCCCAAATAGTCATTACTGGCAAAATTAATTACCTTTTGCCCAGCTAAAACCACCATTGCACCCGGACGACCATTGATAGGTTGTACCGAACGATACCAGTCTGCCCGATGAATTGTTGCTAAGGACTGTTCTAGCCAAGCATAAGGATCAGTCATTGGGGATAGGGCATTGGGCATGGGGCATTGGGCATTGCCGTTGGCGCAGCATCTCGTAGAGAAGTATTGATCATTGAGCGGGCGTTAGGGAGAATAACAAATAACTAATGACTAATGACTAATGACAATTAAACTTGTTCGCTACTGAGATGAGCGATCGCTTGTTTAATCCAATCTTCGACATAGGCATCTTTGGGTAGTCCAATATCTTCACTGACTACATGGAGGGCGTGACTGACCTCATGGGCAGTATATCCCAAGGCGAAGAGAGTCATTTGCACCTCTTCGAGAATTCCTGGTGCTGGCCCACCTGTGGCGACGAAGAACCCGGCTGATTTGCGCCACTCGACTAATTTGCTTTTCAGTTCCAAACAGATGCGTTCAGCGATTTTTTTACCGACACCTGGAGCCTGAATTAAGATTTGTGTATTGCCAGCGATAATTGCTTGGACTAAATCTGGTAGTTCCAGAGTGTCCAGGAGTGCGATCGCTAAGGCTGCACCAATCCCTGTGACAGTCAGCAAGTGGCGAAATAAATCGCGTTCAGATGGCGAAGCAAAGCCATAAAGAAAGGGCACTTCTTCGCGAATTTGCAAATGGGTAAAAATTTGCGCCACTCCTCCCGACTCTGGTAACTGGTTTGCTAGGCGTTGGGGAACTTGCAAATCATACCCCAAGCCATTCACTTCCAGGGTCAGAATCACGCGATTAGCGCCAATTGTTTGGATACCAGCGACTATACCTTTTAGATAACTAATCATTACAAGAGACCAAAGTAATTTAAGCCTTCAATAATTCCACCTGCACAAAAACCTTTTGCCAGGTAGCGATGATCAACGGGATACTCATCGTGCCATTGGAGTAACTCTTTTCGGGCATTCCCCACAATGATTCCCCGTTCGTTGCCTACAGCAAATAAAGCAATATCATTACCTGAATCACCACAGACAACTGTTTGTTCTGCTGCAAATTTCCACTTCTGGCGTAAAAACTGCATTGCCTGACCTTTATCGCTGCTATGGGGTACAATGTCAAGGTCAATACCGCTACTGTAGATTAACTTTACATTTAATTTAGATTTCTGCAACTCTGCTTCAAGTTGTGGTAGAACATTCGCAGATACTTCTTGTTCTAGAAAAAAACTCACTTTGAAGGGACGCTGTTCTGAATCTGGTTGCCGAACTAACTCGCGGTATTTCTGGGTAATAGATAATACAGTTTCCCGTTCCCATCCCAGAGAGAGGATTTCTGACCAATCTGAATCTGGAGTATCAGTACCATCAAGGTAAATTTCTGTACCGACAGAAAGAACGAGGGCATCAGGTTGTAAAAGATTTTTTTGGGCTTGGAGTTCTTTATAAAGTACAGGCGATCGCCCGGTAGAATAAACAATTTTAGTGCCATATTCTTGGCGATGTCTCTTCAGCAGTTGATTTAGTTCTGGCAAAGCGCTGTCATCGCCAACGGTGCGGTACACAAGGGTGTCATCTAAATCAGTTACAAAAAGAAATGGTTTCATAATTAAAGCTCTTGCAAAATTTCGTTATTCTACCGCGCGAAGAGAATTTTGCAAGAGATTTATTTGCTGAATTATTTGTGTAGGTTGGGTGGAGTGAAACGCAACCCAACATTACCACCTTATTATGTTGGGTTACGCGATCGCTGCACATTGGTGTCAACTTAACGCGAAACCTCACGTCCGCCAGGGATTGTAAATCTGTCTCATAGCTAAAGTCCTCTGAAGAGGACTAAATGCACATTGGTGTCAACTTAAGGCGAAACTTCACGTCCGCCAGGGATTGTAAATCCCTGTCTCATAGCTAAAGTCCTCTGAAGAGGACTAAAGAGTGCGAAAATTTTCAGTCTACTTCAGTAGACTTGAGCAATTAGTCTCTTAATTATATTTCC
>NZ_JAWJTF010000291.1:0-2530 GCF_048836525.1 Nostoc sp. CALU 546 | reverse complement strand
CCCCAGCCAAATATCCATGTGGATGAAACACCTTGGTTAGTCAAAGGTGTAAAAGAATGGTTATGTTCTTTTTTCCATATGCCGACTTCGCTTTATTTCATGCGGCTGATACTCGTTCTCGTGCTGAATTAGAATCTATTCTAGGCTCAAGCTATGAGGGTGTACTCAGTTCTGATGACTTTAGTGCCTACAATGGTTATAAGGTCATTGCTCAACAGAAATGTCAAGCACATTTACGCCGTCACTTCAAGAAACTAATCAAGATTCCTGGCTTGAATAACAAAGAGATTGGGTCAGCATTTGTCAGCCTGATAGATGAAGGTTTTAAAAACTATGCTCTCTTCCAACAAACTAAAAACATTGATGAGTTCTGGAGTTGGGCATCCGAGTTCAAACTAAAAGTTGAATCTTCCATTCATTCATGGATTGATAAAGCTGGAGGAGAAGCAGGTAAACTTTTACGCTCCTTACGTAATAAAGCTCATCAATGGTGGTATTTTTTAGACCACCCGGACATCCCGCCTGATAATAATTTAGCTGAACGAACATTACGTTTAGCAGTCACAAAACGAAAAGTCAGTGGTGGTTCTCGTTCTCTGAAGCGATTCCAAGATACTGCTAATTTATTGACTGTTATACAAACTTGTCGCCGTCAAGGACGCTCTGTTATTGACTTTTTTGACCAAGCTATCAAAGCGATGGTTAACTCTTCTGTGCAGACCCCTTCTTTAATTCCTCTCGTTTAGACCTGAATCCTTACAAAATTAGATTATTCTCTGAATTCATATATTGATAGCTATACATTTTTCTATCAAGAGATATTTCAACATAAATAAATTCCCTCAAATGCAGCAAGGAGTTATCTTTAAATTCGAGTTTGGCTCTGATAAAACCTTCGTATATTCCTCTTTTTTCCGTTTCTAAATGAAATAATTGGACTACTTTTGAGGATTCCATTAAAATTTGAACTTGCTGAAAATAATCTTCAATCAACAAAATCAATCTCCTCTATTGACTCTTTTGTTTGGTGTAAATGTGCCAGCATTCGAGCTTCTCCAATCCACTCATCAAAGTCAAAACTATGAGATAATTCATCATTATTAAACTGAGTGATAAATTCCTCAGTTGATAATTTATATTTCGTTTCAAATTCCTGAATCCGTTCTTCTGTTCTTTTGATTCCTGCTGTCACACTCTGTAATCTTTCTGACAAAGCACTTTGAATAATGCGTTTGAGGGAATCTGGATCTTTTGACCGGAGTTTGAGTTCAGCCATTATTTTTCCTCTCTTGCTACTCTTGAATGAGCAGTTGTTATTGTATATCAAAATGGAAAAGAATCTGTGAGCAATAGCACCTTTTCGATTTCAGAAGTTAGTCCATCACTTAAAACAGTTATCAGTTAAAACCCAAAGACTTTACTGATAACTGAAAACTATTCACTGTTCACTGTTCACTGTTAAAAGCCATCGCCCATCCAAAACAAATCTCACGCATAGAAACCTTGTACTATTATTTCTTACCTGCTTGCACACGCCCTTTTGTACCTTGTGTCACCTTCGATTCTTCTTCCTTGCTAGAGTTGACCATTTTCACCAAGTGCTGATTTAGATAACTCTGCGCCGAGATATAAAGACTTTCCCAAATCTCTTGATTGCGGCTGATTTTTGTACCGACTGTATTTCCTGCTGTTTTCTCTGACACCAAGTATTTGCGGAAGTAGTTATTCCACAAGTGTTGGAGGAAATCTTCGGCGAATTCGTTAAACGGCAGAATCCATTTATAGTCCTTGTCCAAAAATACCCGATAGGACGCAATTATCGGTAATGCGAGGTCAGTTGGCGCACCAAATCCGAAAGAGTATTTGCTATCAGGCAATAGCGTCGTTTTACGTATATCAATTGATGCTAAATCGTTGGAACCCTTTCTTCTGGGGTTACTGATATGGTCTTGGATTATTTCGTAGAGTCTTTGCTCTATCCACAGAGCATGAGTCAAGAGAGGCAGTAAGGCGGTTAATCTTTCCCTTTCTGCGTCTGTGATGTTACTTGGAAGACTCATCCCTGCTGGGTGTTTGGTTCGTTTATTGCCGTCGGGGTTGTATTTATTTCTGTCGAGGCAGTAAAGCAGCTTCAGCAAATGGGTAACATTGCACTGAGCGTTTCTGGGAGCGCCACTTTGATTCTGGTAATAGGCGATGCGGAATTTCCTATCTTCTTTCTGTTCTAACTGGGCTAAGTACTGCTTGATGAATTTGTAATCACCCCTAGCGTTGACTTTGGAGCGAGAATCTACTGGCGTTGTAGTATTACTTGCTAGGGCTATATCTTTGGCTGATTCTTCAGTCAATCCGATGTGAATCGTAACTTTTACCCTGGCTTCGGTTAAATTATAGTTGTAATTTTTCGCTTGCTCAAAAGCTAAAATCGTGTGGCCACCGTTGATAATCCCATCACTACCCCCCTCGTTAGCTTCTAAGACTTCTAGCTCCAGTTCAGTTTTGTTCTTGACAGGTTTAGTTTTATTGGCTG